>DNMQ01000050.1 GCA_003488145.1 Pseudomonas sp. | reverse complement strand
GACCGCGGCGATGGCATCGATATCCAGCGCCGAGGTGTTGCTGGCCAGGATGCCGGCCGCCTTCACGATGCCGTCCAGCTCGCGGAAGATCTTCTGCTTGAGTTCGAGGTGTTCGTAGACCGCCTCGATCACGAGGTCCACGTCGGCCAGCGCCGGGTAATCCGCCGCCTTGGCGATGCGGGCCCGGCGCGCCGCCGCTTCGGCCTCGTCGATCCGACCCTGACGCACGTTGTGTGCGTAGGTGTCGGCCACCGCGCCCAGCGCCTGCTCGAGCATCTCGGGATTGTTGTCCAGCCACAGCACCTGCACACCGGCATTGGCCAGGCTCATGACGATGCCGCGGCCCATGGTGCCCGCGCCGATCACGGCGGCGGTCTGGATATCGAAGCGGTCTTGGCTCATTGCAGCTGTCCTCGTCGCAGGCTGGAAAAAGTGGAGACCAACCATAGACGAAGACGCTACTATTTTTGAAATTTAGTCTTGTGATGTTTCGGATTCACCAAGTGAATATCTACAACTTCGACCTGAACCTGCTTCGCGTGCTCGACGCCCTGCTGCGTGAGCGCAACGTCTCGCGTGCCGCCGAACGCCTGTCCCTCAGCCAACCGGCGGTGAGCAATGCCCTGGGTCGCCTGCGCGAGCTGCTCGACGACCCGCTGCTGGTGCGCGTCGGCCGGGCCATGCAACCGACGCCGCGAGCCCTGGCGCTGGAGGCTCCTATCCGTCATGCGCTGCAGCAGATCGAACACAGCCTGATCGCCGGCGAGGCCTTCGATCCGGCGCGCAGCCATCAGCGTTTTCGCATCGCCGTGACCGATTATGTGGAGCTGATCTGCATGCCGGCGCTGATGCGGCACCTGGCCGAACGCGCGCCGAGCATCCAGCTGGCGATCCAGCACCTGACCCCGAACCTGCCCACCGACGCGCTGGACAATGGTGAGGTCGACCTGGTGCTGGGGCGTTTCCTCGACGTGCCTTCGCGCTTTCATGTGCGCCACTGGGCCAGCGAAACGCTGCAGGTGGCGGTGCGCCGCGACCATCCACTGCTCTCCGGGCGGCTGACCCTCGACGCCTTCCTGCGCCTGCGGCATCTGTGGGTGCACGGCGGTCAGACCCGCGGCATGGTCGACCAGTGGCTGGAGGGCCAGGGGCTGGAGCGCGAGGTGGTCTACACCACACCAAACTACCTGCAGGCCGCGCACATCGTCGCCAGCAGCGACCTCGCCGCGGTGCTGCCGACGCAGCTGGCGCGCCACTTCGCCAGGCTGCTGCCGCTCGAGTTGTTCGATCTGCCGTTCGACCTCGGCCCCTTCGGCCTGGACATCGTCAGCGTGGCGCAGCGGCAGAACGATGCAGCCTTGCAATGGCTGATCGAGCAGATCGACGGCGTCGCGCCTGCCTGATAGCGCTTAAGCGGAATGACCTGCCTGCCGACAATAACTATTTGCTACCATCAGGCCCACTTCCATCGGCAACGCTCGGAAAAGTTTTCACGTTCCGCTGCGATTCGCGGAACATCGACGCAAGGCCGAAATCTATCCCTGATACTTCGCCATGGTGACATGGACGACCCAGACAACTCCGGAGCTATTACCCTATGGCGGCCCTGCTACAACGCACCATCGACACCATTGCACGCAACCAGACCGAGCTGCTCGGCAGCTGGAAAAGCGACCTGCAGGAGATGGGCGGATTCCATAACGTAAAACCCGAAGAACTGACCCAGCAGACCGCCGAATTCATCCGCCTGCTGATCAGCGGCACCGCCGACGGCTCGGCCGACATCGCCGGCCCGGCCTGGGACGCCATGCGTTCCTACCTGGAGCGCCTGTCGCGCAGCCGCGCCCTGCTGGGTTTCGACTCGCAGCAGACCGCCGGCTTCATCTTCGCCGCCAAGCGCCCGCTGATGTCCCTGCTGCAGAGCGAATACGCCAACGAACCCGCAGTATTCGCCGAGCAGCTGTGGGCCGTGTCCGAGCTGCTCGACCATCTGGGTCTGCACACCGTGCGCACTTTCCAGCAGTCGCGTGAAGACGTGATCAAGCGCCAGCAGGAAGAGCTGCTGGAGCTTTCGACCCCGGTGGTCAAGCTGTGGGATGGCGTTCTCGCCCTGCCGATGATCGGCACCCTCGACTCGCAGCGCACCCAGGTGGTGATGGAATCGCTGCTGCAACGCATCGTCGACACCGGCTCGGAAATTGCCATCATCGACATCACCGGCGTGCCCACCGTCGACACCCTGGTTGCCCAGCACCTGCTCAAGACCGTCACTGCCATTCGCCTGATGGGCGCCGACTGCATCATCAGTGGCGTGCGTCCGCAGATCGCGCAGACCATCGTCCACCTCGGGCTCGACCTGCAGGGCATCGTCACCAAGGCCAGCCTGGCCGACGCCCTGGCCCTGGCCCTGCGCCGTTCCGGCCTCACCGTCACCAGGACCGCCTGATGGATCGAATTCCTATTCTGCGGATGGGCGAGTTCCTGCTCGTCACCATCCAGGTCGACATGCACGACCAACTGGCG
>DNMQ01000049.1 GCA_003488145.1 Pseudomonas sp. | reverse complement strand
CTGTATCGCTGGGAGAACAACATCCGCATGGCCAGCGTGCTCGGCTTCGTCGGCGCCGGCGGCCTGGGCCAGATGCTCTACATGAGCCTCAGCCTCTTCCAGGAAGCCCAAGCCTCGACGGTAATCCTGGCCATGCTGGCGATGGTACTGGCGGTCGACAGCCTGAGTGCCTGGGCCAGGCAGCGCTGGGTGCGAGGCTGACTTAAACCTGAGCTCGCCCCTTTTCAGTGCAATGCAGGTTTGCCGACGCGCTCCTGCACCAGCACCCAGGGTGCGACCACGACGGCCCAGAGGTCGGGGTCACGCTCCAGCCAGTCCTGCGCCTGCCCAGGCTGCATCTTCGATAGCTGTCCGCCGTGGAGCCACGCCGCTACCTTGGTCTGATCATCCTCGGCGACGGCCAGCGCCACCTCGACTAGATCAGCATCGCCAGCCACCTGCAGCAGCGCTCCGCGAGCGAAGAACGGCTGCAGTTCTTCCCAGGTAATCGCTGCGGTTTCGCCCAACAGCTTGGCATAAAGAGTGCTTGCGTCGTCGGCCATGGGACTCACCAGATACGAAAAGGGCGCAATGATACCCGCGCCCCGATTCCCATCAAACGGTTGAATCTGCCGGCTGTGCAAACGGAGGAGACACTTCTACACTGTGCCGGTACAGTTGCCGGAGCGTTTCGGGATGTTCGCCTCTTAACGGCACTCCGGCCCGCAGGATTCAAACAATAACGATGCAAGTGGAGCACTTATGAAGACCAACCAGCGTCTTTCGAAAATTTTTCTGGCAATGGCACTGACCGGCGCAGCCAGCTACACCCTGGCCGCCGACACGATCCGCATCGGATTGGCAGGGCCGGTAACCGGGCCGGTGGCGCAGTACGGGGACATGCAGTTCATCGGGGCCGAAATGGCCATCGAGCAGATCAACAAGGCCGGCGGGGTGAACGGTGCAGCAACTGGAAGGCGTGCGCTACGACGACGCCTGCGATCCGAAGCAGGCCGTGGCGGTGGCCAACAAGATCGTCAATGACGAAGTGCAGTTCGTTGTCGGCCACCTCTGCTCCAGCTCCACTCAGCCGGCGTCCGACATCTATGAGGACGAAGGCATCCTGATGATCACCGCGGCTTCCACCAGCCCAGACATCACCTCCCGCGGTTACGAGCTGATCTTCCGCACCATCGGCCTCGACAGCCTGCAGGGCCCGACCGCCGGCAACTTCATTGCCGACCACGTCAAGCCGAAGAACGTCGCCGTCATCCATGACAAGCAGCAGTACGGTGAAGGCATCGCCACTGCCGTCAAGCAGACCCTGGAAAGCAAGAACATCAAGGTCGGCCTGTTCGAAGGCATCAATGCCGGCGACAAGGACTTCTCGTCGCTGATCGCCAAGCTCAAGCGTGAAGGCGTCGACTTCGTCTATTACGGCGGCTACCACCCGGAACTGGGTCTGCTGCTGCGTCAGTCCAAGGAAAAAGGCCTGAACGTACGCTTCATGGGTCCGGAAGGCGTCGGCAACTCGTAAATCTCCGCCATCGCCGGCCCGGCTTCCGAAGGCATGTACGTAACGCTGCCGAAGTCGTTCGATCAGGACCCGCGCAACAAGGAACTGGTAGACGGCTTCAAGGCCAAGAAGCAAGACCCGAGCGGCCCGTTCGTATTCCCCGCCTACGCCGCCGTGCAGGTCATTGCCGAAGGTATCGAGAAAGCCGGCAGCACCGACACCGCCAAGGTGGCCGAGGCGCTGCGCAGCAATACCTTCGACACTCCGACCGGCATGCTCTCCTTCGACGAGAAGGGCGACCTGAAGGACTTCAACTTCGTCGTCTACGAATGGCACCAGGACGGCACCAAGACCGAAGCCAAGTAATTTCCATCAGCCTGACGAAGCCCACACTTGCTTGTGGGCTTTGTTTTAAGCAGGCGGCCCAGCCAAAAGCACCCGGGTCGCCCTGCCGTACCTGTAATTCAACGAGCGGCCTGAACAGCAGGCCCACCTCGAACCGATGCCGTGCGTGATCCGCAGGGCACCGTACCGCAGTGGCGCCGCGCCAGGGTGTGCGGTGCGTTCGACGTGGGCAGCGCAGCAGACCGAAACGCAATTGCAGGGACTTCGGGAGAGCAGTGATGCCTGAGCTTTACCACTACCTACAACAGCTGATCAACGGGCTCACCGTTGGCAGCACCTATGCGCTGATCGCCATCGGCTACACGATGGTGTACGGCATCATCGGCATGATCAACTTCGCCCACGGCGAGGTGTACATGATCGGCTCGTATGTCGCCTTCATCGCCATTGTCGGCCTGTCCATGATGGGCCTGGATGCGCTGCCTATCTTGATGATGGGTGCGTTCGTCGCCGCCATCATCGTCACCAGCGCCTACGGTTACAGCATCGAACGGGTCGCCTACCGCCCGCTGCGTGGCAGTAATCGCCTGATTCCGCTGATCTCGGCCATCGGCATGTCGATCTTCCTGCAGAACGTCGTGCTGCTGGCCCAGGACTCCAAGGACAAGGCGATTCCCAACCTGATGCCGGGTAATCTGGTGTTCGGTGAAAGCACCATGAATGGCGTGGTGATTTCGTACATGCAGATCCTGATCTTCGTGGTCACCTTCGTTGCCATGTACGGGCTGACCATGTTCATCTCGCGGTCACGTCTGGGGCGCGCCTGCCGCGCCTGCGCACAAGACCTGAAGATGGCCAACCTGCTGGGCATCAACACCACCGGCATCATCGCCCTAACCTTCGTCAACGGTGCTGCGCTGGCCGC
>DNMQ01000374.1 GCA_003488145.1 Pseudomonas sp. | reverse complement strand
CGCTTGACCAGGTCGAGGAAGGCCGGATAGGAGCTGTCGGCCATGCTGCCACGCTGGGTCACGCCCAGCGGTGCCTGCTTGGCTTTTGCTATGTCCTCGGCGCTGACCGCCTGCTGCTCGGCGAGCAGGTCGAGAACCAGGTTGCGCCGCTCCAACGCCCGCTCGGGATTGCGTCGAGGGTTGTAGTAGGTAGGCCCTTTCACCATGCCGACCAGCAATGCCACCTGCGGCAGCTTCAACTCGGCCAGCGGCTGGCCGAAGAAGTACTGGCTCGCCAGACCGAAGCCGTGAATGGCACGGCGACCGTCCTGACCGAGAAACACTTCGTTCAGGTAGGCTTCGAGAATGTCTTCCTTGTCGTAGTGTAGTTCCAGCAGCACCGCCATCATCGCCTCGGTGGCCTTACGACTAAGGCTGCGCTCGTTGGTCAGGTAGAAGTTCTTCACCAGCTGCTGGGTCAGCGTACTGCCCCCTTGGCGAACCTGGCCTGCAGTCAGGTTGACCCAGACGGCGCGGGCAATGGACTTGGGCGATACACCGAAGTGATTGAAGAACTCCCGATCCTCCACGGCGACCAGCGTTTCCACCAGATACGGCGGCACCTGATCGAGCTTGATCAGGATGCGATCCTCGTTGTGCGCGGGGTACAGCCCACCGATCAACACCGGCTCCAGCCGCGCTACCGGCAGCGAGCCGCCATTGGCAGCGCTGAGGCCGGCGACGAAATCGCCGGAGAANNCCTTCGTAGAACTGGAAGCCGCGGGTGTGCAGTTCGATGTCATTACCAGCCACAGACGCGCCACCCGGACCGCTGACAGCCTTTTCGCGGCGATAGCCCAACGCATCCAGCTCGGCGAGAAAATCGGTCTTATCGAGCTTCTGCCCGACGAACAACTCCAGCGGTCGTGCATAGACCTTGGCCGGAATCGTCCAGCGCTTGCCGGAGAATTTCTCCTGCACCACGGCATCGAGATAAATGGCGAAACCGGCCAGGATCACCAGGCCGACAATGGACAGTTTGACCGCCCAGCCCAACCAGGGGCGAGCGCCAGCGGAGCGGCGTCTGGAGCGTGTACGGGGGGAGCGAGATTTAGTCATGGCGGCGCATTATACGCACTTTGCAGGCGCGGACCGACGGCCTCTCAGCGGTTTGCAGCGCAACGCACAGCGGCCATAATGCCTGCGACTTTTCGACTGTGTGGACTGCTTCGCAGTGGACTCGCACGCCCCGTTCAAGAACTTCAACAAGGAATGACCGTGAGCCAAGCACTGATCGCCGCCCTGCAGAATTCTGCCCTGTACCCGCACCCCAGCGAGGGCTTTCGGGTAATCGAGACCCACATTTCCTGGGTCATCCTCACCGGCACCTATGCCTACAAGATCAAGAAGCCAGTGGACTTCGGCTTTCTCAACTTCACCGACCTCGCCTCACGCAAGCATTTCTGCGAAGAAGAGTTACGGCTCAACCAGCGCATGGCGCCGGATCTGTATCTCGAAGTCGTTCCAATCAGCGGATCGCCGGATGCACCCGAGATCGATGGTACAGGCGAGCCCTTCGAATATGCGCTGAAGATGCGCGAGTTCCCACAAACCCAGCTACTGGCCGAACTGCAGGCGCGCGGCGAGTTGACGGACGCGCACATTGACGCCCTGGCCGAGCAGATCGCCCGCTTCCACCAGAGCACCCCGCAGGTGCCTGCCGGTCATGCACTGAGCAGTGCCGATGCGATCGTTGCGCCGATGCGGCAGAACTTCGAACAGATTCGCCCGTTGCTCAGCGAAGCCGAGGATCTCCGCCAGCTGGATGCGCTCGAGGAATGGACCGAAACCAGTATCGAGCGCCTGCGTCCGCTGCTCGACCAGCGCTGCCAGGAAGGTTTCGTCCGCGAATGTCACGGCGATCTTCACCTGGGCAATGCCACATTGATCGATGGCAAGGTGGTGCTGTTCGACTGCATCGAGTTCAACGAGCCGTTCCGCCTGATCGATACCGCATCCGACGCAGCCTTCCTGGCGATGGACCTCGAGGATCGTGGCCTGAAGTGCCAGGCGCGCAGGTTCATCAATGGCTGGCTGGAGCACACCGGCGACTACGCCGCGCTGGCGCTGCTGAATCTGTACAAGGCCTATCGCGCACTGGTCCGCGCCAAGGTCAGCCTGTTCCGTCTGTATCAGGAGCAGGACGCGGTGCAACGCAAGGTGATCGTACGGCAGTACCGCAGCTACGCGAATCTGGCCGAAAGCTACAGCGCCATTCCCTCGCGCTTCCTCGCCATCACCCACGGCGTGTCCGCCGTAGGCAAGAGCCATGTTGCGCTACGCCTGGTCGAGGCCCTTGGCGCGATACGCCTGCGCTCGGATATCGAACGCAAGCGCCTGCATGGCGAGCAGCCCGAAGCCCAGCAGGGCCACCTCGATGCCGGTATCTACAGCCAGCAGGCCAGCGATGAGACCTACAAGCGGCTGCACCAGCTGGCAACGACAGCGCTGCAGGCTGGCTTTTCCGTGGTGATCGACGCGGCATACCTGAAGCAGCAGCAGCGCCAGGATGCCTGGCAGGCGGCCGAGACCACTGGCGTGCCCTTCCTGATACTCGATTGCCAGGCGCCCGATGCGGTGATCGCGCAGTGGCTGGCGCAACGCCAGGCCGA
>DNMQ01000375.1:21964-25811 GCA_003488145.1 Pseudomonas sp. | reverse complement strand
GCCAGCCTGACCCAGAACAGCCGCGCCGCGTACCCGCTGCAGCATGTCGAGAAGCGCTCCGAGAAGAACCTCGGCGGTGAGCCGAACGCGGTGATCTTCCTCACCTGCGACCTGACCGGCGTACTGCCGCCCGTGTCGATCCTGAACAACGAGCAGGCTGCCTACCACTTCCTGTCCGGCTACACCGCGCTGGTCGGTTCCACCGAAATGGGTTCGGGCAGCGGCATCAAGTCGACCTTCTCCACCTGCTTCGGCGCGCCGTTCTTCCCGCGTCCGGCTGGCGAGTACGCCGAGTTGCTGATCAAGCGTATCAACGGCTTTGGCTCTAAAGTCTACCTGGTCAACACCGGCTGGACCGGTGGTGGCTACGGCGTCGGCAAGCGCTTCAACATCCCGACCACCCGTGCGGTGATCGCGGCGATTCAGAGCGGCGCGCTGATCGGTGCCGAGACCGAGCACCTGCCGATCATCAATCTGGACGTGCCGAAGGCCGTCGCCGGCGTTGATACTCAGCTGCTGAACCCGCGCAACACCTGGGCCGACAAGAGCGCCTACGACCAGGCCGCAAAGGAACTGGCAGCCAAGTTCGTCGAGAACTTCAAGAAGTTCGATGTCTCCGACGCCATCCGCAACGCCGGCCCGCAGCTCTAAGCTGCCCGCCGCGTGATCGAAAAGCCGCCTCCGGGCGGCTTTTTCGTTTGTGCCGGGTGGTGATTCGGATCAAAGGCGTCGATGATTCTTATCGGTCAAGGCGCATGGATTCGATTGGTCGGCGCCCTTAGCATGGCGCCACTGTTGATCACGAGGAAGCGTCATGAATACCGTAGAAGCCATCCGCACCCGTCGCGCCGTCAAAGTCTACGACCCGAGCTTCCAGCTCAGCCGGGAGGAGAAGGACGAGCTGCTGCAACTGGCACTGCTGGCACCCTCCGCCTTCAACCTGCAGCACGTGCGCTTCGTCGAGGTGAGCGACCCGGCGCTGCGGGCGCAGATCCGCGAGGTGGGCTGGAACCAGGCGCAGATGACCGATGCCTCGATGCTGGTGGTGGTCTGCGCGCAGGTCGACAGCTGGGAAAAGAATGTCCGCCGGGTCTGGGATGGTGCGCCAGGCGAGGTGCAGAACTTTATGGCCGGCGCCATCGATGCCTACTACCGCGACAAGCCGCAGGTCCAGCGTGACGAAGCCATGCGCAGTTGCGGCCTGATGGCGCAGACGCTGATGCTCGCGGCACGGGCCAGGGGCCTGGATTCCTGCCCGATGGATGGCTTCGATTTCGACGCGGTCGGCAAGCTGATCAACCTGCCGGACAACCATGTCATCGCGCTGATGGTCGCGGTGGGCAAGCGTGCTGCTGAGCCGAAGCCGCGGATCGGCAAGTTGCCGTTCGACGAGGTGGTGATTCGCGACCGCTTCTGAGTCTTCTGGCGAAGGGCGCGCAATGCGTCCTTCCGCCTGGGCCAGCTGGCCGCCAACTTTGCCCACCTCAAAGTCCCATCCGGCCCGCCCAGGGCCATCGCTGGGCTGATGGCCACGCGCTCCGACGACCGGCCGCACATGTCAGCCGCTTTGCAGTACCGTCTCCCTCCTTTTGCTACCCTCCGGCCTCCAGTCAAAGGAGTGACTCAGCATGATCGAACAGACCCTCAGGCAGACTTTCGGCTACGACGGCTTTCGTCCCGGCCAGGATCAGGCCATTCGCGCCGTGGTGGCCGGGCGCTCGGCGGCCGCTATCTTTCCCACCGGGTCGGGCAAGTCCTTGTGTTATCAGCTGCCGGCGCTGCTATTGCCTCATCTCACCTTGGTCGTTTCGCCGCTGCTCGCGCTGATGCAGGACCAGCTGGCGTTCCTGCACCGGCACGGCATCGCCGCAGCCAACATCGACTCGGCGCAGAGCCGCGAGCAGGCCAGCGAAACCATGGCCCGCACCAAGTCCGGTGAACTGAAGATTCTGATGATTTCGGTGGAGCGGCTGAAGAACGAACGCTTCCGTAACTTCATCAGCCAGGTGCCGATCTCGCTGCTGGTCGTCGATGAGGCGCATTGCATTTCCGAGTGGGGGCACAACTTCCGCCCGGATTACCTCAAGCTTCCCGACTACCAGCGTCAATTCAATATCCCGCAGGTGCTGCTGCTGACCGCCACGGCGACACCGCCGGTGATCGCCGATATGCAGGCCAAATTCTCGATTGCGCCGTACGACGTCGTGACTACCGGCTTCTACCGGCCCAATCTCAATCTGCTGGTGGAGCCGGTCAGCGGCTTTAACAAGCAGCGCCGGCTGGTGGAATGGTTGGCCGACAAGAGTGGTCAGCCGACCATCGTCTACGTCACCCAGCAGAAGACCGCCGAGCAGGTCGCCGAGCATCTGGCGCAGCGAGGCTTTCCAAGCAGCGCCTACCACGCCGGCATGGCCCATGAGTTGCGTGAGTCGATCCAGCGCGGCTTCATGGCGGGCGAGCTGAACTGCATCGTCGCCACCATTGCCTTCGGCATGGGCATCGACAAAGCGGACATCCGCAACGTGGTGCACTACGACCTGCCCAAGTCGGTGGAAAATTACAGTCAGGAAATCGGTCGGGCAGGGCGCGACGGTAATGCTTCGGATTGCCTGGTGCTGGCCAACCGGGACAGCCTCAGCGTGCTGCAGAATTTTGTCTATGGCGACACACCGGAGCGCGAGGGCATCCGCTGCGTACTCGACGAGCTGCTACAGACAGGCTCAGGCGGGCAATGGGAGCTGATGCTCAACCAGCTATCGGACCAGAGCAACATCCGCCAGCTGCCGCTGAAAACCCTGCTGGTGCAGCTGGAGCTGCGCGGCATCATCGCGCCACGCTTCGCCTATTTCGCCGAGTACCGCTTCAAGTACCTGCTCGAACCCGAGGTGCTGGTGGCGAAATTCGAAGGTGAGCGGCGGCAGTTCGTCGAGGCCATCGTGCACAGCTCGGCGCGGGCACGGACCTGGTGCACGCTGGATTTCGACGCGCTCTATCAGCAGCACGGGGCGGACCGTGGACGGGTGGTAAAGGCCCTGGAGTACTTCCAGGAGAAAGGCTGGATCGAGCTGGAGAGCAAGCAGATGACCGACGTCTATGCGCTGCTTGATCCAGACTTCGACGCAGAGGGCTTGAGCATCGAACTGCATGAATACTTCAAGCAGCACGAAGCGAGCGAGATCACCCGCATCAACAACATGCTGGCGCTGTTCGAATCCAGCGAATGCCTGAGCCAGCGGTTGGCCGGGTATTTCGGTGACTTGCAGGCGCCGCAGCACTGCGGGCATTGCTCTGTCTGCAACGGGCAGGTCGCGAAACTGCCGGAACCGCCGGCAAAGGCGCCGCTGGAACAGATTGACCTGGCCGCCCGCTGCGCCGAATTCAGTCAGCGCTTCGCGCAGCTGAAGGGCGGTGCGCCCAGCGCCGAGTGCCTGACGCGCTTTCTCTGCGGCATCAGCGTGCCGGTGTTCACCAAGCTCAAGGCGCGCCAGATCCCCGGTTTCGCCTCGCTGGAGGCTTATCCCTACGCCGAGGTTCGCGCGCGCCTAGCTGGTTAGCGCGCGGTCAGGCCGATCAGCCGGTCGGCGACGCCCTTGGTCTGGCGTGAAGTGCCAGCGGTGAGGTTGCTCGAGTTTTCCAGCGCATCGAGCAGCCCGGTCAGCGAGCCGACACCGGCCGATTGCGTCTCGATGTGTTGCGCCACCGCGCGAATCTCGCTGGCCAGGCGGTCGATGTCGGTGCCGATTTCCTCGGCGTTCTTGCCGGTGATCTCGGCGAGCTTGCGCACCTCATCCGCCACCACCGCAAAGCCGCGGCCCATGTCGCCGGCGCGCGCCGCCTCGATCGCCGC
>DNMQ01000375.1:0-21954 GCA_003488145.1 Pseudomonas sp. | reverse complement strand
TTGATGTTCAGCGTCAGGTCGTCCATCGAGCCGTGCAGCTCGTTGGCGCACTGGCTCAGCTGCTCGGACATGGACTGCCGCTCATGGTCGGCCTGAGACAGGACCTGGCCAAGGTCGGCCAGGCCGCGGAACACCGGGCGGATGTGTTCGTCGAGGCCATTGATGTCCACCGCGCTGCTGTAGTCCTGGCGCTTGAACTGCTCGATCTGCTTGACCACCACCTGGCTCAGGCCGGTCAGCTTCTTGATCTGCCGGCGCAGGAAGAATGCCTTGAACTCGCCGTGGTAGGCGATGAAGTTGTCGGTGTACTCGTCGTGGAACTCTTCCTTGCCGTTGGTGCGGAAGAAGAACACCGCCGTCAGGGTCTGGTTGAGGTTGAGGCCGAGGATCTCGCCGAAGGTCGAGTAACCGGCCACCGGCACGTCATCGAACACCGGGTCCATGCCGCCCAGTGCCTGCTCGTTGTTCAGTCGGCGCAGGATGCAGTCGTTGAGGATGCCCACCAGCGGCTTGCCGGGCTTGTTGCGCATGAATTGTTGATAGTCGCGGCGGGTGGTCTCGGCCAGCGGGGTGCGCTTGACCATGATCAGCTCTTCGCCGGGGGCGACGTCGCAGAACAGGTGCACGCGCTCGTTGGCGAAGTCGATCTGCGAGATCGAGCGGACGAACACTTCCTCGCCGACGCGAATGGCGAAGGAGTAGTCCGAGAGCCGCTGCTCCAGCTCCTGCGGCGCGCATTTGAGCGCCTCGCACAGCGCCTGGACCATCGTGCGGATGTTGCCGCGTGAGTCGACCACCTGGCTGATGTAACGGTCCTCCAGGGAGGCGCTGAGTACGTTCAGGCTGAGTGGCGTCGGCTCGAAGTTCTGGCTCTTGAACACGCCGAAGCGTACGTCCCGCGCGCACTTGAGGAAGACGATCAGCGCGTGGTTCTGGTAGCTGCGTTTGCCGTCATGCAGCTGGGTCTTCTGAAAATCCAGCTTGCCACCGGCCGAGCCGCCGACGAACAGGCAGGGGAAACGACCGGACTCGTACAGCGCCTCCATGAAGAAGGATTCCGAAGCGGAGAGGCCGTCGAAGAAGATGTTCGCCAGCGTGTCGCGGTAATCGATCTTCATCGACACCTGCACCCGCTTGATCGACGCCGTGAGGCGCGCGATGCGCTCGCCCATCGACAGCCGCTGACCCTGGCCGCGGATGTCCTCGCACTCCAGCGGCACACGGACGATCTCGGCGGCGGCGATGACGCTGGCGTCGAACAGCTGCAACACCACCCGATCCCACTGCGCGCCGGTGGCACAGTAAAGCCGCTGGCCCTCGCTGGACAGCTCGCCCGCGGTGGTACACAGGCTGATCGTCGCCTGCGGAAAGCGCTGCGCTATCTGCCTGGCGACCTCATCCAGATCCACGTGCGGCGAGACGAAACCGGCAATGTAGGTCGGGTTGAAGCGCAGGGTGGCGAGCTGCTGGGCAAGCTGGTGAGCCGAGCAGAGCAGGCTCGCCGTGCCGCTGGATTGCGTGTGGCCTGGCTTGAATCGGGAGAGCGAAATCATGGGCGTTACTCGCTTGAGGAAGGGAAGCGGGAAACTCGGCCGCTCCCGCACTGATCAGCCGTCGATCAGAGGCTACATTTTTTGTTATCGGCACCCCGGCCGCGAGCTGCATGCCCGTTCGGCGCCGTCACCGTCAGCCACGTTATCGGCCGCCGGATCGAAGATCGCCATGCAACCATGGTCTTCATCCGGAAGTACTGGGTGAGGCGGCGATTCCTCTTGATGTGGCGCAACGGAAATCGCGCGCGGCTGTGCAATTGTCGACCGGTGACCTGTTGCCGCAGTTGTTGTAGCCGATAGCAAGGAAAGCCTCTCGAGGAGCGACGCCATGCCCCGCCTGTTCACCGATCTCGGATTCCGCTGGAAGATCACCTTGCCCATTGCGGCGCTGGCCCTATTGCTGGTGCTGATGGGCGTTTTCGGGATGCGTGGCATCGAACGCGTCACCGACTCCAGCGAGGTCTTGGCCACGCGCCATCTGCCGGCCATCGGCTTGCTGCTCAATGCCGATCGCGACCTGTATCAGGCCTTCGTCGCCGAGCGCAGCCTGCTCGACAGCGATGCTGGCGAGCATGTGCAGGCACTCAAGGCCAGCCATGCGGAAAACCTCAAGCAGGCCTACGATCGTGTGCAGAAGTACGCAGCCATGCAACCGGGCGCCGAGGCACTGGCGCTGGTCGAGCAGTTCAATGGCGGCTTTCAGCAATGGTCCGCGGTATCGCAGCGGGTCATCGAGCAGGTCGATCTCGATCCTCAGGCCGCCAGCGCGTTGAGCTTTGGTGACAGCGAGGTGCGCTTCGATGCCATGCGCGATGCCATCGACAAACTCGGCGAACTCGAAGGCGCAGCCGCCGAGGCCGAGGGCGCGGCGGCGATCGCCGAGGGCGCCGCCACATCCAGCCAGCAGACCGCGGTGCTGATCATCGGCCTGCTGGGCTGCGCACTGCTCATCCTCGGCCTGCCGCTGGTGGTGCTGCGCCCGATGCGCCGACTGCTCGATCGGCTGAAGCAGATCGCCGATGGCGATGGCGACCTGCGCGCCCGTCTGGAGGTGCATTCGGCTGACGAGCTGGGCCAGCTCGGGAATGCCTTCAATCGCTTTCTCGACAAACTACAGCCGCTGATCGCTGAGGTCGGACGGGTTACCGCTGAGGTCGAGACCGCCGCGCGTGGCATGGCGGCGATGGCTGAAACCAACGATCAGCTGATCAGCAGCGAACACGCCGCGGTCGATCAGGTGACCACTGCCGCGACCGAGATGAGCGCGGCGGTGCATGAAGTCGCGCTCAATGCGCAAAACGCATCGGACGCCGCGCGTGCGGCGGAAACCCAGTCACGCCAGGGCGCGTCGGTGGTCAGCAGTACCATCCAGTCGATCCGCCAGCTGGCCGGGGAGGTCGAAGGCGCTTCGCAGACCATCGGTGCGCTTGCCGAGGAAACCGCCAGCATCGGCGCGGTGCTCGAAGTGATTCGCGGCATCGCCGAGCAGACCAATCTGCTCGCGCTNNGCCGCCATCGAGGCCGCGCGCGCCGGTGAGCAGGGCCGCGGTTTCGCCGTGGTGGCCGACGAGGTAAGGGCACTGGCCGCGCGCACGCAGGATTCGACCAAGGATATCCAAGCGCGCATCGAGCGCCTGCAGAGCGGCGTAGACAAGGCCGTACAGGCCATGCAGACCGGCAGTGACAAGGCGCGAGACAGTGTCGAGCGGGCATCCGGCGTCGATCAGGTGCTGGCGGAAACCTCCGTGTCGGTGCAGCGCATCAACGATATGGCCGCCCAGATCGCCACCGCGTGCGAGGAGCAGAGCAGCGTTACCGAGGAAATCGCGCGCAACATCACCGATATCCGTGACCTGTCCAACGAGGCGGCCACTTATTCCTCGCAGAGCATGCTCGCCAGCCAACAGCTGTCCGGGCTGTCGAAGACGCTGGCGGAACTGGTTGGCCGTTTCCGCACCTGAGGCCGGGCGCGCTGCCGTTAGAGCGAGCCCCACAGCAGCCGACCCAGACCGCTGTCGTTCGGCAGCAGAAGCAGGCTGAGAATGAACACCAGCAGCAGTCCTGCGGCATAGCAGAGACTGCTCAGCCGGGAGCGTGCGCGGGGCGGGCGCGACGCGGCAGGTGCCTTGCCGTCGGGGCTCGGCTGGCGCGACTGGCGTAGGTTGCAGGACATGTTCGTCTCGACAGTTATCTACCCGCCGTCAACGCAGCAGGCATCGGAAGCGGTGCAGTAAAGCGCAAATAAAGGCATATTGCCACCACCGTGGCGTCGCTTCCTTATGCCTTGCGTCGCTCTGAAACATCAGGAAAAGCTCCGTACGTCGCCGGGCCGGTATCGCGGGATGGCTCGACCATACTCAGAGGTCGATACCGCAAACGACCGGAGACCCCACCCATGCCGACGCGCCGCCAGATCATTCAACGTACAGCCGTGGCCGCAGCGATGCTGGCGCTCGGTCTGCTGTTGCCGTCGCTGGTGCGGGCAGCCGAGGCGCTGCGTCGACGCGAGATTCCTTCCACCGGCGAGATGCTACCCGTCATCGGCCTTGGCACTTCGCGGACACATGACATAGGCCTGGATGATCCCGAGATGGCGCGGCTGCTCGAGGTGCTGCGCGTGCTGCTCGATGGTGGCGCATCGCTGATCGATACCGCGCCGAGCTACGGCAATTCCGAGCGCGTCGTCGGTGAGCTGGTCGAGCGGCACGGCCAGCGCGACAAGGTCTTCCTCGCCAGCAAGGTATCCTCCAGCGGTCGCGAACGCGGCCTGGCGCAGATCGAAGCGAGCTTCAAGGCGCTGCAGACCGACACCATCGACCTGATCCAGGTGCACAACCTGCAGGACACCCGCACCCAGCTCGGCCTGCTGCGCGAACTCAAGCAGGAGGGGCGGGTGCGCTACATCGGCGTGACCCACTATCTGGAGTCGGCCCACGACCGCCTGCTGGAGACGCTGAAGCGGGAGAAGGTCGACTTCGTGCAGTTCAACTATTCGGTGGGCGAGCGCAACGCCGAGAAGCAGCTGCTGCCGTACTGCGCCGACCACGGCATCGCCACGCTGATCAACCGGCCGTTTACCCGTGGCAACCTGCTGTCCAGGGTTAAGGGCAAGCCGCTGCCGGCATGGGCGGTGGAGATCGATGCCAGCTCCTGGGCGCAGCTGCTGCTCAAGTTCATCCTTGCCGAGCCGGCTGTAACTGCGGTCATACCGGCGACTTCCAACCCGCGCTACATGGCCGACAACTTGCTCGCCGGACAGGGGCGGCTGCCGGATGCGCGGCAGCGGCAGATGATCGTCGACGCCTTCCGCTGAGCGCCGAATGCCGACTTCGCTAGCCGCTCGCGGGGCCGCGCTGATCAATGCCCGCCCGGGCGAACTGTGTGCTGCGCTAGCCGGATTCAGCCTGTTCTTCTGCCTGTTCTCTGGCTACTTCATGCTGCGGCCGATTCGCGAGTCTATGGGCATTCAGGGCGGCGTCGAGAACCTGCAGTGGCTGTTTACCGCGACCTTCATCGCCATGCTGGTGGCGGTGCCACTGTTCGCCTGGCTCAACTCGCGGGTCGCGCGCATCCATTACATCGACTGGGTGTACGGCTTCTTCTGCGTCAACCTGCTCGTGTTCGCGGGGTTGTTCTTCCTGCTCGGAGACAGCGTCTGGCTGGCGCGGGTGTTCTATGTGTGGATCTCGGTCTACAACCTGTTCGTGGTCTCGGTCGCCTGGAGCCTGATGGCCGATGTGTTCGACGCGCCACAGGCGCGCCGGCTGTTCGCCTTTATCGCTGCTGGTGCCAGCGTGGGCGGGCTGGTCGGACCGGCGACGAGCGCGCTGTTGGTCGGCGTGCTCGGTCAGTTCGGGCTGATGCTGCTGGGGGCGCTTTTGCTGGTCGCCGCGGTCGCGCTCAAGCACTACCTGATGGTCTGGCGCGAGGAGATGGGTGCCGGCCGTCCCGGCACCGAACATGCCGAAAGTCCACGGCGACCGGTAGCGGGCAATCCATTCAGTGGCCTGACGCGGGTGCTGGGCTCGGGCTATCTGCTCGGCATCGCGGCGTTCGTGCTGCTGCTGACGACCGCCAGCACCTTTCTCTACTTCGAACAGGCAAGGCTGGTCGCCGAGCTGTTTCCGGATCGTGCCGAGCAGGTGCGGGTGTTCGGTGCGATCGATTTCGTGGTGCAGGCAGGTGCCTTGCTGTCGCAGCTGTTCATCACCGGGCGCATCGCACAGCGGCTCGGCGTGCGGATTCTGCTGGCCGCCGTACCGGCGCTGGTCTGCCTCGGGTTCGTCGGCCTGGCCCTGGCGCCGACCTTTGCCGTGCTGGCCGCCGTGATGATCGTGCGTCGCATCGGCGAATACGCCTTCGTCCGCCCGGGCCGCGAGATGCTCTTCGCGCCGCTGGATGCCGAGAGCAAGTACAAGGCGAAAAGCTTCAGCGGCACCGGGGTCTATCGCGGCGGCGATGCCCTGAGCGGCTGGGCCAAGAGCCTGCTCGACAGTCTCGGTCAGGGCGTCTGGCTGATCGCCCTGGTCGGCGCCGTGTGCGCGGCGGTCTGGGGCTTGGTGGGCTGGTTTATCGGCGGGCGAGCGGACTTAGCCAGCAAGCGAATCGACACGACTCGCCAGGTTTGATGGCATAATGCCTTCACTTTGGTTTCTAGACAGGACGTCAACATGCGCGCCGCGCCGCTGCCCGTACTTTTCGCCATGCTTTTCATGACCGGCTGCAGTATCAAGCAGACCGTCACTCCCGCCAATCTATCGGCTGAGCTCGCGCCCGAGATTTGCACGATACCGGCTGTCGGGCTCCGTGCTGGCTTCAATACCACCTATCAACAACTTCTTCGGGACAAGGGCTTCAAGACCCGTCAGCTTGCCGCGGGCAGCAGCCCGGCTCGTTGCCCGTTAAGTACGACCTATACCGGTACGTGGCGTTGGGACCTGCTGTTGTATATGAGCTATGCCGACATTCGTGTCTATGAAAACGGCCGCCAGGTCGGTCAGGCCGAGTATGACGCTCGCTGGGGCAGCGGCCGACCAGACAAATTCATCAGCGCCGAGGACAAGATCGCGGAACTGACCCATCAACTGTTTCCCAGCGGAGCCCAGAGCCTCGGTGTTGTTGCACAGAAGACTGTCGATGCGCCGCTGAGCAAAGATGCCTATCTGCAGCATCAACTCAAGCAGCTGATGAGTGAGAACCTTCCATACGATCAATACCAGCAGCGCTATCGCGCGCTGATGCAGGAATGAACGACTTAAATGCATTCCTGGCGACCAGCCAGTCGACTCGCCAAGTCTGGCAACCGGACGAAGCAGCTGAACCTCGCCGACGCGCACGCCTCGAACCCTAGTAGGTACGTCATCTATCAGGAGTAGTCGTATGCAAGTGCAGGTCAATAGCAACCACATCCCTGGCAGCGTCGAGCTGCACGAGTGGGTCGGTACGACCGTTGAGGATCGGCTCGAGCGTTTCGACGACTTCCTCACCCGAGTGGAAGTCCATGTCAGCGATGAAAACGCGCAGAAGGCCGGTGCCGATGACAAGCGTTGCCAGATCGAGGCGCGGCCCAAGGGGCATCAGGCGGTGTCGGTGACGCACAAGGCCGAGTCGCTGCAGCTGGCGGTCGATGGTGCGGCGGACAAGATGCAGCACGCGCTGGAGCATCTGATGGGCAAGCTGGACACCCGCGTACTGTCCAGCGGCGAGTTGAATGATCCGCTGCTCGACGAGCAGCCTCAGGCCGTCAAGGATGCGATGCTCGAAGAGGACTTCCTGGAAAAGCAGGACGAGCTCGACAAGTGACCCCGTCGCCCCGGCCGCGTGCCGGGGCGTTTCCACCCGCTTCATTCTCTTTCTATCCCCCTGCTGCCAGGCATGCGCCTTGGCGGCTGGGCCGTGTATCCGGTAGCCAGATGCAGATCATCCTCGTGCGGCACGGCAGACCCGACCACGGCGCAGCGCGCTGGAGCACGCCGGTTGGCATGAAAACCTGGGTCGAGCGCTACAACGCTGCGGAGGTCGTCGCCGCCGAGCGCCCGGACAGTCTGGTCGCGCTGGCAGGCTCGGTTGGCATCGTGGTCTGCAGCTCCCTGCAGCGCTGCATCGAATCGCGCTCGCATCTTGAATGCGACTGCTGTGAACTACCTGATCCGCTGTTCGCTGAGCCGCACCTGCCGTATCCCGAGTGGGGACTGCCGCTGTTGCCGTCGCACTTCTGGCGCCTGGCGTTTCGCACCGCCTGGTTTCTCGGCTTCGCCAGCCATACCGAGCACATCCGCGAATCCACCAGGCGTGCCAGCGCAGCGGCTGATCGGTTGATCGAGCTGGCCGAGGCCAATGAAAGCGTGTTGCTGATGGGGCACAAGATTATGAATGCGCTGATCGCCCGGCAACTTCGTCGGCGCGGCTGGCGTGGCCCCGCACTGCCGCTGCTCACCGGCTACTGGCAGCCGAGTCGCTACAGCAAGGGCTGAAAGCCAAGCTAGAGCACTCCGTCCAGCTGCGTTCCGCCTCCCTTCGGTCATTCGGCAACCGCTTTGGCTTGCCAGATGAAACGTTTCAGCTACCTTGATCAGGAGTCATAACAACAAAGGGAACCCCCATGACCCGTTTGCAGCTTCTCCTCGGCCTGGGCATCTGCCTGGCCACTCCTGCCATGGCCTGGGAACAGGTGCTGATCGACCACGACAAGCCGGCGAAGAACTGGCGCGTCACCAGTGAAGAGCTGGGCATCGACGCGCCGACGCCATTCTCGGTCAGCATGCGTACCTTGCATGGCGGCCGGCAGGAAGGCGTCAGCCTGATTGAGATCGACAACGGCAGCATGCGCATGACCGTTGTGCCCACGCGCGGCATGAACGTGCTGGAAGCGGTGGCCGGCGAGGTACGCCTGGGCTGGGATTCGCCGGTGGATGAAGTGGTCAACCCGGCCTTTATCGAGCTCAACGGGCGCGGCGGGCTGGGCTGGCTCGAGGGCTTCAATGAACTGGTCACCCGTTGCGGCTTCGAGTGGGTCGGCCACCCCGGCGAAGACAATGGCGAACTGCTCACACTGCATGGCCGTGCGGCGAACATTCCGGCCTCGCGGGTAGTGCTGCAGATCGACGAGAAGCCGCCCTATGCCATTCGCTTGCGAGGCGAGCTGCAGGAGAAGGCCTTCAAGAAACTCGACTTCGCGATTCTCACCGAGCTCAGCACCGAGCCGGGTCGTGCCGGATTCTCGTTGCACGACACGCTGACCAATCAGGGCGACTACGCCAAGGAATACCAGGTTCTGTACCACACCAATTTCGGCACGCCGCTGCTGGAGGAGGGCGCGCGCTTCGTGGCGCCGGTCAAGCAGGTCTCACCGTTCAACCTCCGCGCGGCGAAGGAGCTGAGCGACTGGCAGCGCTACCGCGGCCCGACCAGGGACTACGACGAGACGGTGTTCAACGTGGTGCCCTATGCGGACGAACAGGGCCAGACCCTGACCATGCTGCACAACCGCGCCGGCAATCTCGGCGTCAGTGTCGGCTTCAATACCGCCGAGCTACCGGTGTTCTCGCTGTGGAAGAACACCGATACCGAGAAGCAGGGCTACGTGACCGGCCTCGAACCGGGTACCAGCTTTTCCTACAACCGCCGCTATCAACGGCCGTTGGGATTGGTGCCGAAGATCGAGCCGGGTGAGCAGAAGCATTTTCGCGTGAGTTACGAGCTGCTGGTCAATAGCGCCGCAGTCGACGCCGTGCGCAAACGGATCGAAGCGGTACAGGCCGGTCGCGACACTGAAATTCGTGACGAGCCGTTGGTTGACCTGTCCAAGGACTAATACGTCTGCTGGACAGGTTTCGCGCGTTTTGGATCTCGTCGCAGCGATGCACCGTCAATACGGTGCCTCGCTTGCTCAGGATAGCTCTACGTCGGGCCTTTCAGGGCGACTGCGAGGCGTTCCTTGGGTCTGAAAGTTCCTTGGCCCCTGCAGCTATAGCAAAAGGCTTACAAGAGGCTGCGGCGTTCGACCCTTTTACCTACCAAGGCGTGTAATTAATCTACACCCACTCTGAAGCGCAGGACGCGCTCAGGATCAGGAAGATCGACCATCGCCAGGACGGCAATCGAAGGGAATTCGAAAAGGTCAGAAAAAACCCGCTTCGGCGGGTTTTTGCTTTTCTGACGTATTCATATGCCGCTGGCGCTGAACGTCGACCGCGCGTATTTGCGACATTCAGAATTCGCACCATTATTTCCCGATCATGGGAAAAGCCATTGCGTCAGATATTACGGACGAAAAAAAGCCCCGCCGAAGCGGGGCTTTTTTGTATCAGGCGTCTTAGGAGACTTGAACCTGATCAGCCTGCATCCCTTTCTGGCCTTTGGTAGCCATGAAAGAGACCGCTTGGCCTTCGCTCAGGCTTTTGAAGCCTGTGCTTTCGATTGAACGATAATGAACGAACAGATCTTCGCTGCCATCGGTCGGCGTAATAAAGCCGAAACCTTTTTCATCGTTGAACCATTTGACTGTGCCATTTTGACGAGTAGACATGAGTATCTCCCAAGGTGTTTTAAGGCTGCAGCACTGAAGCATTCGGTGCCGAGACTGAGAAGCGAGAAGCAAAACGAACCGAGGAGATGAAACAGAGAAACATCATGCCGGGTGTCGAAGTGTTAATTGCGAAGCAGTGGGGGCGAATATACGTAGATTTAAATATATGTACAGCTTTTATTTGCGATTTAAATAAATCGGCTCCTTTAAGTAAGCTCGCGAATTCAAATATTTAGGGTTTAACTAGTTGTTAATCATCAATATTGTATGAGCTATGGAGGCAAGAGAAATAATTCAACAAATGTTCCACGCTAATAATCCGTAGCGGGAGCATCGCTTGTCGACAAAGCAGCGGGGGTGCGTGGCCGCGCAAAGGCGCCTTCTGTCCCGCCAGGCTGGTAAGCGAGACAGTGAAACGACACGTTCGTTTTAGCGATAGCGAAAGGCTTACAAGAATTCCGGTTTTTGGCTCTTCATTGCCTGCGGCCTGATGATTAATCTAAGCCCACTCTGAAGCGCAGGACGTGCTTAGGATCAGGATGATCGACCACCGCCAGGAAGGCAGCCGGAAGGATTCGGATAGGTCAGAAAGAACCCGCTTCGGCGGGTTTTTTGTTGCCCGCGCCATGCGCATCAAGCGCAGATCGGTGATCTTTAAGCGGCGGTGGAGGGCCGGTCGGCAACGTCAGGCTTCGTCGAGCAGACCGCGGATCTTGATCAGCAGGTCTGCACCTTCGAACGGCTTGAGTACCAGCTCCATGCGCTCATCGACAAAGCCCTCGCGACTGGATGCGCTCTCCGCATAGCCGGTCATCAGCACCACCGGCAATGTCGGACGCTCGCGGCGTGCCCATTCGGCCAGCTGGCAACCGGAAAGACGGGGTAGCCCGACATCGCTCAGCAGCAGGTCAATCGACGGGTCGGCCTCGAGCAGAGACTGGGCGGTTTCCACGTCTCCCGCCTGGCTGCAGCGGTAGCCGGCTTCGATCAGCGTCTCGGCGATCAGCATGCGCACGCTGGGCATGTCTTCCACCACCAGCACGTGCTCGTGGCCGACCAGCCGCATCGAACTATCCGGCGCTGCGGCGGGCGTCGCTGCCTGTTCGCCGTTGGCGGCGGGCAGCAGGAGGGTGACTTCGGTTCCGGCGCCGAGCGTGCTGCGAATGCTCGCATCGCCACCCGACTGCAGGGCAAACCCGTAGATGCTCGACAGGCCCAGCCCTGTGCCGCGGCCCTGCGGCTTGGTGGTGAAGAAGGGGTCGAAGACCTTGTCCAGCACGCCGGGCTCGATACCCGTTCCGTCATCGCTCACGCACAGACCTATGTAGCGCCCTGGCGCGAGTTCCGCCTTCTGGCTGCCATCCGAGGGAAAGGTACTGATGCGGATATGCCCGCCTTCGGGCAACGCATCGCGGGCGTTGATCACCAGATTGAGCAGGGCGCTCTCGAACTGGCTGACGTCCACGCGCGCCACTGCGGGCTCGGCGGTGAAGTCGAAGGTCAGTGTGATGCGTTCGCCGATGGTGCGCCGCAGAAGGTCTTGCAGCGAGCGGATGCGTTCGTTGATATCCAGCGCCCGCGCATCCAGCGGCTGTTTGCGAGCGAATGCCAGCAGGCGATTGGTCAGCGACGCTGCACTGCGCGCCGAGCTGAGCGAGGCATCGGCAAAGCGCAGCACGCTGTCGGCGCGGCCTTCGATGATGCGCTGCTTCATCAGCTCGATGCCGGTGATGATGCCGGTGAGCAGGTTGTTGAAGTCGTGGGCGATACCGCCAGTGAGTTTGCCCAGGGCGTCCATCTTCTGCGCCTGCAGCAGCTGCTCTTCGGTGCGTGCCCGCTCGGCGACCTCGTGGGCGAGCTGACTGGTGGTAGTCGCGATTTCCTGGCGCTGTGCGCGTTCACGCAGACGCTGTTCGGTTACGTCCTCGACGAACACCAAGCCCAGGCCCTGTGCGCGGTACGGGGAAATCTGCCACTCGGTCTCGCGGGTCTCGCCGTTGACCTGCATTTGCAGCGGCGTATGCCAGCGCTCGCCGGCCTGAAGATGTGCGCTCAGCTCGGCGAGAATCGTCTCCTGCCCGGCGGCGACGCTTTGCGACAGGGGCGAAGCCGGGCTGGCACCGCCAATCAGCAGTTCGAACGCGTGATTGCACTCGTGCAGCTGCAACTCGGCGTCGAGCACCGCGATGGGCGCGGCGACATGGAAGAAGATTTCCCGGAAGCGCGCCTCGCTGTCACGCAGTGCGCGCTCGGTATCGCGCACCCGCAGCAGGGTTCGCAGCGTCGCCAGCAGCACGTCGGGGTCGACCGGGTGGATCAGGTAGGCATCGCCGCCGGCATCGAGGCCGGTGATGATGTCGTTGGTCTCGATGGAGGCGGCGGACACGTGAATCAGCGGCAGCAGGGCGGTGTTCGCATCGGCGCGCAGCTGGCGGGCGATGTCGAAGCCGCTCATGTCCGGCAGGTTGACGTCGAGGATCAGCGCATCCGGCGCGGCGTTGGCCACCAGTTCCAGGCCTTCGCTGCCAGTGCCGGCTTCCAGCACCTGATAGCCATGGCGTTCCAGTACCCGACGCATCGCATAGCGCGTCGGCGCGTTGTCGTCGACGATCAACAGACGGCTGTCACGCTCCATCGGAAGGCTCCGTATCAATCGCCAGAGGCAGAACTACATAGAACTCCGAGCCCTTGCCTGGTTCGCTTTCCACACCGACACGGCCGCCGAGCAGTTCGGCGAAACGCTTGCACAACGCCAGGCCGAGGCCGGTGCCGCGTAGGCGCTTCTGCAGCGGCGAGTCGACCTGGGCGAAATCTTCGAAAAGCCGGTCGTGCAGCTCGGGGGCAATGCCGATACCGGTGTCGCTGACGGCGAAGCGGACCTGCTGCGGGTTTTCCATCCGTGCCGACACGCGCACCACCCCCTGGGGCGTGAACTTCACCGCGTTGGAGATGAAGTTGCGCAGGATCTGCGCCAGCTTCTTGTCATCGGTATAGAGCCGCGGAATGCCTTCGGGCTCTTCGAAGATGAGGTCGATCGGCGAGCCCTCGACGATGGGGCGGAACATGCCGCGCAACGCCGAGAACAGGTCGAGCATGTCGAACCAGGCCGGGGAAATGCTGACGCGGCCGGCTTCGATCTTGGCCAGGTCGAGCAGATCATCGACCATCTCGCTCAGCTCGCTGGCGGCCGAGCTGACGAAACGCACCTGCGTGTGCTGTTCCGGGCTCAACGGGCCGTCCAGTTCGTCGCTGAGCAGGCGGGTGATGCTGAGGATCGAGCCCAGCGGCGTACGGAACTCGTGGCTCATGTACGACAGAAAGCGACTCTTCAGGTCCGAGGCCTAGCGCAGCTGCTCGGCCTGGGTGTCCAGCTCGGCATACAGCGCCAGTACACCCTGATTGGTTTCTTCCAGTTCGGCGCGCAGCGATTCATTCGCCCGGCGCAGCTGTTCGAGCTGGCCGGCGTCGCCGGTCTCGGGGGACGTCGGATCAGCCACGGGGAGCCTCCAGATTGAGTGCCAGCACGGTCACGTCGTCGCGACCGCGGCAGAAGTCGCGATGCAACAGTGCGGCGATGATGGCCGGGTGACGGTGAACGAGACCGGGGTAGTCGCGCAGATTCCAGCGTGTTTGCAGGCCATCGCTGTAGAGCACCAGAAGCCGCGCCTCACCCAGCGGGTAGTCGAAGACATGCGCCTTGCGAAAGCGCACGCCGACGATGCCTGGATGAGAGGCCAGGCCACGCGAGCCCTCGCTAGCGATCAGGCTGGCGCCGATATTGCCGATGCCGGCGAAATCCAGCGTCTGACGCTGGCCGTCGAAGTGCGCGATGGCTGCGGCGCCGCCACGAGTGCCGTTCATCGCCTGGTGCATGTTGCTGAACAGGGCAAAGGGGGAATCCAGTGGGGATTCTGCAAACGCCACCGCACCTGCCAGTGCGGCCTGTTGGGCAAGCTCGCCATGGCCGATGCCATCGATGACCAGGGCACTGCAGCGCTGCCCATCGAAGGCCAGCTGCCAGGCGTCGCCACAGGCTGTTTCGCCTGGATAGGGATGCTGACTGACGCCGTAGCGCCACGGCGGCGGCTGCACGCCGCGAGGAAACAGCTGCGCCAGCACCACCGAGCCGCGGGCATCGGAATAGGCGTCGAACACCTGGGCCTGACGCGCCAGCGCGCCGAGCCCGATGCCCTGGGTGCCGCGGGTGGAAAAGCCGTCGGTCAGGCATTGATCGAGGTCGAAGCCCGGACCGCGGTCGACCGCGATGATTTCGACGCCGCGCCCCTCTCGTCCAGGAATTACGCGCAGGTGCAGTTCGCCGCGCCCGGCGTGCTTGAGCAGGTTACTGCCCAGCTCGGTGGCGAGCAGGGCGACGCGCCCGGCATCGGTGGTGTCGAAGTCGTGCTGTTCGGCCAGCCGCTGGGCGACCCGGCGGGCGTGGCCGATCTGGCTGTTGTCTTCGATCAGCTGGACTTGGGTGACGCTTCCCTGAACGTTCATGTCCACCGCGTGATGGTGATTCGGGTGCCCGCGCCGACCGTGCTGTCGAGTTCGAACTCGTCAACCAGCCGCTTGGCGCCGGTCAGCCCCAGGCCGAGGCCGCTACCGGACGTCCAGCCGTCGGTCATGGCCAGCTTGATGTCGGCGATGCCCGGGCCTTCGTCGCGGAAGGTCAGGCGCACGCCGACCCGCGTGCCATCCTCGATCAGCTGCCAATCCATGTCGCCACCGCCGCCGTAGACCACGGTGTTGCGCGCCAGCTCGCTAACCGCCGTGACCAGCTTGGTCTGGTCGATCAGGCGCATGGCGCATTCCTGGGTCAGCTTGCGCACGGTCTGCCGCGCCAGCACGACATCCTGTTCGAGGCGCACCGGCTGGCTGCCGCTGCTGCGCACGATCATTGCGCGGCCACGCGGGCGCGCAGCAGCTGCATGCCGCGCTCGACGTTCAATGCGGTGCTGACACCAGGGAGGTCGAGACCGAGTTCGACCAGGGTGATGGCCACGGCCGGCTGCATGCCGACCACTACGGTCTCGGCATCCATGATCCGCGACAGGCCGGAGATGGTGCCGATCATGCGGCCGATGAAGGAGTCGACCATGTCCAGTGCGGAGATATCGATCAGCACGGCCTTTGCCGACGTCGCGCTGATGCGTTCGGCCAGGTCGTCCTGCAGGGTCATCGCCAGTTGGTCGTGCATGTCGACCTGGATGGTGACGAGCAGAAACTCGCCCATCCGCAGAATGGGTATGCGATCCATTAGACGGCCTTCGTCACGGTGAGGCCGGAACGGCGCAGGGCCAGGGCCAGGGCGTCGGCCAGGCTGGCCTTGGTGACGATGCCTTGCAGGTCCAGGCCCAGGTGCACGATGGTTTGCGCGATCTGCGGACGCACGCCGCTGATGATGCAGTCGGCACCCATCAGGCGAATCGCGGTGACCGTCTTCAGCAGATGCTGGGCGACCAGGGTGTCGACCGTCGGCACACCGGTGATATCGATGATGGCGATCTCCGAACCGGTATCGACGATGCGCTGCAGCAGCGATTCCATCACCACCTGGGTGCGCTGCGAGTCGAGGGTGCCGATCATCGGCAGGGCGAGCACGCCATCCCACAGTTTGACCACCGGAGTCGACAGCTCCAGCAGCTCTTCCTGCTGACGCTTGATCACTTCTTCGCGGGACTTCTGGAAGGTGCGTACGGTGTACAGCCCCAGGCTGTCGATCAGCTCGGATACCGCCCACAGCTGCTCGGCGAATACTGCCGGCTCATTGGCGTACTCGCTCTGCAGCAGGGCCATCAGCGGACGCTTGATGGCGAAGATGAAGCCGGCGGTCTGTTGCGAATCCATGCCAAGCAGTGCGCGGCTGCGCGAGAGTTTTTCCAGATACAGACGCATGCCGTCCCAGGCCGGACCGTTGATATCGGCCGAGCCGTCTGCCGTTCCGCTGATCAGCTGACGGATGAAGTCGACGGTCTGCTGGGCCAGTTCTTCGGGCTTGACGTTGTGATAGCCGCCCAGATTCTGCAGGTCGGACTTCCAGCTGCTGAGCAGTTCGGCCTGATTGCGAGTGATGGTGTCGGTGGTACGTTGCAGCAGGGCCGCCATAGGTCTAGCTCCGGATTTGATTTGATCGTCCATGTTCACCATGGCGCATTAGCAAGAGTAGATATCCACCTTGCTGCGATGTTCCGCGCAGCCGGCCGCAGTCGCCTGCTTTCGGGAAATTCCCGACGGAAAAGCTGGGAGATACTAGCAAATGGATATTAGCCAGGCGTGCGATTCGTTGCGCTCGCTTCGCCGCTCAGCCAGGTGCCACGGCAGCTATCTGCTCGATCAGCCATTGCAGCGCCGAGTCGTTCTGTCGCTGTGCGACGCTGACGGTATCCAGCGCGAAGGTGCCGAGATCGAACGGCAGATCGAAGGTTTGCAGCGGTAGCAGCGTGGCGAAATAGCGTGCCAACTGGGTCGGCAGTACGGCAGCGAGGTCGCTGCTGGCGACGATATGCGCGGCCTGCAGGTAGTTCGGCGTGGTGTAGACGACCTTGCGTTCAAGCCCTTGGGCTTCCAGCCACTGGTCGACCATGCCGCGGGTCTGGCCACCATGCACCCACAGGTGGCGCAGGCGCAGAAAGGCATCCAGATCCAGCCCCGCCATCAGCAGCGGGTGGTCGCGCCGCACCGCCACCTGCAGCGTCTCGCTGGCCCAGCGACGTACGTGAAAGCGTGACGGCACCTCGAGAAAGCGCCCGAGCACCAGGTCGACCTCGCCGTTGTCCAGCGCTTCGACCGGCAGCGTCGGCGTCAGGTGCTGGATCGCCAGCTGGATGCCGGGTGCGTGCTCGGCCAGCCGCCGCATCAGCGCGGGCATGCAGATCAGCTCGGCATAGTCGGTCACGGCGATGCGGAAACGCTGGTGGCTGCGCGCCGGATCGAAGGCTTCGCCGGCAATCAGGCTGTGCTCGATCTGCTGCAGCGCGTGACGGATCGGTGCTTCCAGTGCCAGCGCCCTGGGTGTCGGCTGCATGGCTCGGCCGGCACGCACCAGCAGCGGGTCGTCGAGCAACTCACGCAAGCGATTGAGCGCGTTGCTGACTGCCGGCTGGCTGAGCGACAGCCGCTCCGCCGCCCGCGAGACGTTGCGCTCGCGCAGCAGGGCGTCCAGCACACGGAGCAGGTTGAGGTCGAAGTTGTAGATATTCATTTGGTGAATCCGAAACATCACAAGACTAAATTTCAAAAATAGTAGCGTCTTCGTCTATCGTTGGTCTCCAGTTTTTCCAGCCTTGCAACGAGGACAGCTGCAATGAGCCAAGACCGCTTCGATATCCAGACCGCCGCCGTGATCGGCGCGGGCACCATGGGCCGCGGTATCGTCATGAGCCTGGCCAACGCCGGCGTGCAGGTGCGCTGGCTGGACAACAATCCCGAGATGCTGGAGCAGGCGCTGAGCGTGGTGGCTGACACCTACGCGCACAATGTGCGGCAGGGCCGGATCGACGAGACTCAGGCGCAGGCGCGCCGGGCCTGCATCAGCAAGGCGGCCGATTACCAGGCGCTGGCCGATGTGGATCTGGTGATCGAAGCGGTCTACGAAAACCTCGAGCTCAAGCAGAACATCTTCCGCGAGCTGGACGGCATCGTGAAGGCGAGCGGCATCCTTGCCAGCAATACCTCCGCGCTGGATATCGACGCCATCGCCGCGGTCACCAAGCGCCCGGAGCAGGTTGTAGGTCTGCACTTCTTCAGCCCAGCGCACATCATGAAACTGCTGGAGATCGTCCGCGGCGCGAAGACTTCCAAAGCGGTGCTCGAAGCATCGACCGAACTGGGCAAGCGCATGGGCAAGGTCAGTGTGGTCGCCGGCAACTGCCCGGGCTTCATCGGCAACCGCATGCTCGCCACCTATGTGCGCGAGGCGCGGATGATGCTGCTCGAAGGCGCCTACCCGCATCAGGTGGACGCCGCGCTGCAGGGCTTCGGTTTTGCCATGGGCCCGTTCCGCATGTACGACGTGGTCGGTATCGATCTGGAGTGGCGCGCCCGCGAACTGGCCGGCAAGGGCCAGGATGAGCCTGAGGTGCAGGTCGACAATCGTCTCTGCGAGCTGGGCCGCTTCGGCCAGAAATCGCGCATGGGCTACTACCGCTACGCCGAGGGCAGCCGCCAGGCCGAGCACGATCCTGAGGTCGACGCGCTGGTGCAGCGTGAGTCCGAGCGCCTCGGCTATGAGCGTCGCGAGATTGGCAGTGAGGAAATCCTCGAGCGCTGCCTGCTGGCGCTGGTCAATGAGGGCGCGAAGATTCTCGAGGAAGGCATGGCCGAGTCCAGCGCCGATATCGACACCGTCTACCTCTATGGTTACGGCTTTCCTGCCGAAGTCGGTGGGCCGATGACCTGGGCCGATCAGCAGGGTCTACCGGTCATTCGTGATCGCTTGAACTCGCTGGCTGAGCAGCACGGTGAGCATTGGAAACCTGCAGATCTGATCGACAGTTTGGCGACCCTCGGCGGCCGCTTCGCCGACCACAAGAAGGAGGCGTGAGCATGGAATACAAGGCTCCCCTGCGTGACATGCGCTTCGTCCTGCACGAGCTGTTCGACGCCACCGGCCATTGCGAGCTGCTCGGCAACGGCCTGGACCGCGAGCTGATCGACGGCGTGCTGGAGGAAGCGGCGCGCTACACCGGCGGCGAGATCGCGCCGCTCAATCGCAACAGCGACGAAGAAGGCGTGACCCTGGAAAACGGTGAGGTCCGCACGCCGCAGGGTTTCGTCGAGGCCTACAAACAGTACGTCGACAACGGCTGGGCGAGCATGACCGGGCCGACCGAGTACGGTGGTCAGGGCTTTCCGCAATTGGTGGCCTGCAACTTCCACGAGATGCTGATGGGCGCGTCCCTGTCCTTCCGCATCTACTCGGGCCTCACGGAGGGCGCGGTGCTGGCGCTGTACAAGCACGGCAGCGACGAGCTGAAAAATGCCTATCTGGAGAAGCTGGTCAGCGGCAGTTGGAGCGGCACCATGTGCCTCACCGAGCCGCAGGCTGGCACCGACCTCGCGCTGCTGCGCACCCGGGCCGAACCCCAGGCGGACGGCAGCTACAAGGTCAGCGGCAGCAAGATCTTCATCTCCGGCGGCGAGCACGACATGAGCGAGAACATCGTGCATCTGGTGCTGGCGCGTCTGCCGGATGCACCGGCCGGTGTTAAAGGCATCAGCCTGCTGCTGGTGCCCAAGTTCATCGCCAACGCCGATGGCACGCCGGGCGTTCGCAACGCGCTGTCCTGCGGTGCCGTCGAGCACAAGATGGGTATCAAGGGTGCGGCCACCTGCGTGATGAACTTCGATGGCGCCACCGGTTGGGTCGTCGGCGAGCCCAACCAGGGGCTGGCGTGCATGTTCACCATGATGAATGACGCGCGCTTCCAGGTCGGGCTGCAGGGCCTCGGGATCGCCGAGCAGGCCTATCAGGGTTCGCTGGCGTATGCGCGTGAGCGTCTTCAATCGCGCGGACTGGCTGGCGCGCAGCACCCGGACAAAGTGGCTGACCCGATCATTGTGCATCCGGACGTGCGGCGCATGCTGCTGACCCAGAAGACTCTGGTCGAAGGCAGCCGCATGCTGGCCGCCTACTGCGCCCGGCAGCTGGACCTCGAACATGGCCATCCCGAGCCGAGTTATCGCAAGGCGGCGAGCAAGCGGGCGGCGCTGCTGATTCCGATCGTCAAGGCGTTCTTCACCGATATGGGCCAGGAAGTCGCCAGCCTCGGCGTGCAGGTCTACGGCGGCCACGGCTATATCCGCGAGTGGGGCATGGAACAGCTGATGCGCGACAGCCGTATCACCCAGCTCTACGAGGGCACCAACGGCATCCAGGCGCTGGACTATATACGCCGCAAGTTGCTCGGCGATGGCGGCGCGGAGTTGTCGGCGTTGCAGGCGGAGTTCAGTGAGGTCTGTGATCGGCAGATCGACCGGCCGGCACTGCACGACATGGCCAGCAAGGTGCAGGCACGTATCGGCGAATGGCGCGAGCTGAGTGCCGAGATCATTGCGGCGACCGGGCGCGATCCGCAGGAGATCGGCGCGGTTTCGGTGGATTTCCTCCAGTACTCCGCCTATGTCTTATTGTCCGGGCTGTGGCTGCAGGCCGCGGCGAGCGCACAGGATGCGCTGGAGCAGGGGACCGGTGAAGAGGCGTTCTATCAGGCCAAACAAGCCAGTGCGGACTTCTATCTGCGTCGTGTACTGCCGCGGGCCAGTTCGCATCGGGAAGCGATTCAGGGTGGGGCCGAATGTTTGATGGCGCTGCCGGAGACGGATTTTGCGTTTTGAGTGAGGCTGACCCGCGCGGGGCTCGCAGTAGATCAAAGTCGGTTTACTGGCGATGCCTAGTTTTGTCCGAGGCCATTCCTTGCTCCCTTCACCCCTAAGCCGGGCGCCCCAGCGCTCTCCGCAGTGGGGAGAAGGATTGACGAGTGACGGTAGGACGCGGTGTTGGGCTACAACACAGAACTACCCCCTCTCCCTCCGGGAGAGGGCTGGGGTGAGGGCGCTTTTTTCACGTTGACTGCCTTTGCCAAAGCCGAATAAAAAACAGTCAGGAGGCAGCATGCATCCGTTCAGCTTTGCCACAACCGCGCAATTGATCTGTGAGCCCGGCTCTTCTCGCCGTTTGGCTAGCCTCTGCAAGGAGCGCGGGGCGCGTTCCGTATTGGTCGTCACCGATCCGGGTATTACCCGTTTCGGCTTGCTCAATGAGGTCTTGCCTGGCTTCGAGGCGGAAGGGCTGCAGGTCGCTGTGTACGATCAGGTCATCGCCGATCCGCCAGAAAATATCGTAATGGCTGCGGTCGAGCAGGCTAAAGCGTGCGGTGCCGATCTCATCATCGGCTTCGGCGGCGGCAGCTCGATGGACGTCGCCAAGCTGGTCGCCTTGCTGGCGCATCCTGACTGCGGCCAATCACTGCAGGACATCTACGGCGTCGGCAATGCCAAGGGCCAGCGCCTGCCGCTGATTCAGGTGCCGACCACCGCCGGCACCGGCTCGGAAGTCACGCAGATCGCCATCATCACCACTGGCGAAACCACCAAGATGGGCGTGGTCTCGACTCTGCTGCTGCCCGATCTGGCATTGCTCGATGCCGATCTCACCCTTGGCCTGCCGCCTGCAGTCACCGCAGCGACTGGCATCGACGCCATGGTGCATGCCATCGAGGCATACACCAGCGCATTGAAAAAGAATCCGATGTCGGACCTGCTGGCCCGTGAAGCCCTGCGTCTATTGGCGGCCAACCTCGACGAGGCGGTGCACAACGGCAGCAATCGCGAGGCGCGCCAAGCCATGCTGCTCGGCGCGTGTCTGGCCGGGCAGGCGTTCGCCAACGCGCCGGTGGCGGCGGTGCATGCCTTGGCCTATCCGCTGGGTGGCAATTTCCATATCCCGCACGGGCTGTCAAACGCGCTGGTGTTGCCGCAGGTGCTGCGCTTCAACGTCAGCGCGGCGACCACGCATTACGGCGAGCTGGCGCCGATCATCCTCGGCGATCGGCTGCGCACGGAGGACCCATCGACCTACGCCGAACAGCTGATCGAGGAATTCGAGCAAATGAGCGCGCGCGTTGGCCTGCCGACGCGGCTGCGCGATGCCGGCGTGCCGGAGGAGATGCTGCCGCAGCTGGCCAAGGAGGCCATGCTGCAGCAGCGCCTGCTGGTCAACAACCCGCGCGAAGTCACCGAAGCCGATGCGCTGGCGATCTATCAGGCGGCGTATTGAGCGCCTTTTTACTACTTCACGCGGAAACCACCCATGCCTGAGCAACCCAAGCACCTGCGCCACGATTACCGGCATTTCCAGCCGATCACCACGCG
>DNMQ01000373.1:711-6102 GCA_003488145.1 Pseudomonas sp. | reverse complement strand
GCCTGCCGGTATCTGGCCGGGTCCTCGACGTCGTTCAGCGCCAGGCCATCGCAATAGCCTTCAGCCATGCGGTTCATTGCGTCCTGCTCATTCATGGGGAGGAATCTGGTAGGTCCAGGTTTCGGAAAGGGTCTTGTCGCCATCGACCAGCGCCGCACGCATCTCGACCGGGCGCGCCGGGTCGCGCACCTTCACGCGCAGCGTCAGGCGCCAGCCCTTGGTGACGGTGTTGTAGCGCAGGTTGTTTTCCACCAGCTCGGCATTGTCATCGACGCTGACGCGCGTGCTGACCGGCGCATCCTCGGCGAGCTTCTCCAGCACCGGCCCGACGAAGTCCACGACCAGAGCCGTGCTGCCGTCAGGCTGGCGGATCAGGTTGGCCTGCTTGACGTCGCCGGTGGAGATACGGGTCTGCTGCACCCACGCCAGCTCAGGATCGTGCAGGCTCGGTTCGTCCATGGAAAAGTGCAGGCGGTATTCCAGATCCAGCGACTGGCCGGGCTCCGGCTGCTTTTCCGGGGACCAGAAGGCGACGATGTTGTCATTGGTCTCGTCAGGCGTCGGGATCTCGATCAGCTCAACGTGGCCCTTGCCCCAGTCGCCGCGGGTCTCCACCCAGCCGCTCGGGCGCAGCTCGTAGCGGTCGTCCAGGTCTTCGTAACGGCCGAAATCGCGAGTGCGCTGCATCAGCCCGAAGCCGCGCGGGTTCTCCACGCTGAACGCACTCACGGCCAGCCGCTTCGGATTGTTCAGCGGGCGCCAGATCCATTCGCCACTGCCGGCATGAATCGCCAGACCTTCGGAGTCATGCAGTTGCGGACGGAAGTTGGTGACATTGCTCGGCTGGTTGGCGCCGAACAGGAACATGCTGGTCAGTGGCGCAATCCCGAGCTTGCCGACCTGCTCGCGGAGAAACACTTTGGCCTGCACGTCCAGCGTGCTGTCCTTGCCCGGCGTCAGCACCATGCGATAGGCGCCGGTGGCGCGCGGCGAATCGAGCAGCGCGTAGATCACCAGGTTGCGCCGATCAGCCTGCGGCCGCTCGACCCAGAATTCGCGGAACCGCGGGAACTCCTCGCCCACTGGCAGTGCCGTGTCGACCGCCAGCCCGCGCGCGGAGAGCCCGTACCACTGGCCCTTGCCGATGATGCGGAAGTAGCTGGCGCCGAGCAGGGTCATCACCTCGTCCTGCTTGTCCTTCCTGTTCAGCGGATAGAGCACCTTGAAGCCGGCGAAGCCCAGCCCCTCCAGCGAGGCCGGGTCGATGTCGACACCGCCGAACTCGAACATCGACGGGTCGTAGCGAATCTCGCGCACTTTCGTCGCGGTGATTTCATTGATGCGCACCGGCGTGTCGAAGTGCATGCCCTGGTGATAGAACTGCAGATGGAACGGGGTTTCGACGTCCTTCCAGTAGGCATGCTCCGGGTTGAAGCGCACGCGCTGGTAGTCGGCGAATGCCATCTTGCGGAATTCGTCGGGCAGGTTGCTCACCGGCTCCTCGTAACCGCTGGCAGCCAGTTCCTGAGCCCGCTTGGCCACATCGTCGAGGCTGAACGCCAGCGCACTGCCGGCCATCAGCATGCACAGGCCACCCGCCAGACCGGCCAGCATGCGCGCCGGCTGATTCCCCGTGTTCCATTGAAAAATGCGTAACACACCGCCTCCGAATTACACGTTTGTGCAGAGTCCGCTCTGCTTCGCTGTTTCTGATCGCCTACAACCCACGTATTCCGCCGCTTTGCTCTACAGCGCGGCAGCGGTCGTGGGCTGGATGCAGATCGCCATACAGAAAAAAGTCTTACAACAACTCGAATCGCACGCTTTGCACCGACCGCGAGTCGAGGCCCAACTGGACTTCGAACTCGCCGGGCTCGGCCACGTAGTTGAGTCGCGCGTCAGGAAACTTCAGATCGTCCTCGCCCAGTTCAAAGCGCACTACCCGCGACTCGCCTGGCTCTAACATGAGCTTTTCGAAGCGCTTGAGTTCCTTGATCGGACGTACGCTGGAGCCGACCAGATCCTGCAGATACAGCTGCACTACCGTCGCGCCGGCGCGTGCGCCAGTGTTCTTTACCGTTACGCTGACCTCCAGAATCTGGCCGCGTTTCAGCTGATGTCGTGAAAGCTGCGGCTTCGCCAGCTCGAACTCGGTGTAGCTCAGGCCATAACCGAACGGGTACAGCGCACCGTTGGGTTCTTCGAAATACTGCGAGGTGTAGTTGCCGGGGCGACCCTCGACGTAGGGTCGGCCGAGTCGCGGGTGGTTGTAGTAGGTCGGAATCTGGCCAACCGAGCGCGGAAAGGAGATCGGCAGTTTGCCGGACGGGTTGTGCGCACCGAGCAGCACCTCGACAATCGCGTGCCCGCCCTCGGTGCCGGCGAACCAGGTTTCCAGCACCGCATCCGCGTTGTCCTTGACCCAGCCCAGTTGCAGCGGCCGGCCATTCATCAAAACCACCACCAGCGGTTTGCCGGTGGCAGCCAGCGCTTCGAGCAGTGCCTGCTGGCTGGCCGGCAGCGTAAGGCTGGTACGGCTGGAGGATTCGTGGGACATGCCGCGTGACTCGCCCACCGCAGCAACGATCACGTCAGCCTCGCGGGCGGCACGCACGGCCTCGTCGATCATCGCCTGCGGCGGGCGCGGGTCCTGCGTCACTTCCGGGCGATCCCAGTTGAGAAAGTTCAGGTACTCGATCAGTCGCGGATCGTCGGTGACGTTCGCGCCACGGGCATGAATGACCCGGCCGGAATCGCCCACTGCAGCCTCGAGTCCCTGGCGCAGCGTCACCGTCTGTGCTGCCACACCGGCCGCCGACCAGCTGCCGAGCATGTCAACGTGGGAATCGGCCAGCGGGCCGACCAGCGCGATGGTCGCGTCCTTGCGCAGTGGCAGCGTCTGTTGACGGTTCTCCAGCAGGACCAGCGAGTCGCGCGCCACTTGCCTTGCCGCCTGGCGATGCAGGCGGCTTTCGGCGTTGACCTCAACCGGATCGCCCGCCGCCTTGCCAATGCGCAGGTACGGATCATGGAACAGACCGAGGTCGTATTTGGCACCGAGCACGCGACCCACCGCCTGATCGATCAGTCCGACCGGCACCTCGCCACGCTCGACCAGCCCCGGCAGTTCCTGCAGATAGAGCGAGTCGTGCATGCTCAAATCGATACCCGCCTCGATCGCCAGGCGCGCAGCCTCGCGCCCGTCGCGGGCCACGCCGTGGCGCAGCAGTTCGTCGATGGCGCCGTGGTCGCTGATGTTCAGCCCACGGAAGCCCCAGTCGTCGCGCAGCAGGTCGCGCAACAGCCAGCGGTTGGCGCTGGCTGGCATGCCGTTGACGGTGTTCAGCGCGATCATCACGCCGCCTGCGCCGGCGTCCACCGCGGCACGGTATGGCGGTAGATAATCCTGATGCATACGCTGCGGGCTCATGTCGACCACGTTGTAGTCGCGGCCCCCTTCCACCGCGCCGTACAGGGCGAAGTGCTTGACGCTAGCCATCACGCTGTCCGCGGCGCTCAGGCGCTCACCCTGATAGGCGCGCACCAGCGTGCCGGCGATCTGCGATACCAGGTAGGGATCTTCGCCGAAGCCTTCGGAGGTCCGGCCCCAGCGCGGATCACGGGTGATGTCGACCATCGGTGCAAATGTCAGGTCCAGGCCGTCGGCGCTGGCCTCGACGGCCGACACGCGACCGCTAAGGGCGATGGCCTCGAGGTCCCAGCTCGAAGCCAGCGCCAGGCTGATCGGGAAGATGGTGCGGTGGCGGTGAATGACGTCGTAGGCGAAAAAGATAGGAACGCCCAGGCGGCTGCGCAGCGCCGCATCCTGCATGGGTCGGTTGTCGGCGCGGGTGACCGAATTGAAGGTGGCGCCGATGCGTCCGGCAGCGATTTCCTCGGCGATCCGCTCGCGCGGCATGTCACCACCGATGCTGATCAGCCGCAGCTGGCCGATCTTCTCCGCCAGGGTCATGCGCTCGAGCAGGGTTTTGATCAGCGCCTGCCGGTCATCCAGCGGCAACGCGGGCTGTGCCGCACTGACGAACGAGCCCATCGCGCTGGCAAGCAGGACAAACGGCAACAGCCTTTTCATCATCACGTTCCGCAACCCCATTCGTTAGAACCGATCAGCCACACACAGGCACACCCATCGCGCCGCCTGTGAAAGTCGATCGCAATGGGTTGAAGACAATTTTTAAAGTTCGATGGTGCCGTCGAGATAAAGCACGGCCTGCCCGGCCACCATCACACGATCCGCCTCGACCCGGCAGTGCAGGATGCCGCTACGTTTCGAAGCCTGCAGCGCCACCAGCTCGTTACGCCCCAGCCGCTCGGCCCAGTAAGGCGCGAGCCCGGCATGGATGGAGCCGGTGACCGGGTCCTCGTCGCCGCCGTTGGCCGGCCAGAAGTAGCGCGAGACGAAATCCTGCTCGCTGCCTGTGGCGGTCACCACCACGTCCAGTGGGGCCAGCGTACGCAGCGCATCCAGATCGGGGGCCAGCGCCCTGACCTCGCGCTCGTCACGGTAGACGGCGAACCACGCCTGCGAGCTGCGCAGCACCGCTTCCGGCTCGCACCCAAGCCCCTGCAACAATGCCGCCGGCGGTTCGGCAACTGGTTCCGGCGCGCGGTTGGGGAAGCTCATTTCCAGCATGCCATCAGCCCGTCGCTGCACCGCCAGGTCACCCACAGCGGCAGCGCGGAAGGTCAGCGGTGCCTGAGCCAGGCCCGCTTCCAGCAGCACAAAGGCGCTGGCCAGCGTGGCATGGCCGCAGAAGTCGATTTCAGTCAGTGGCGAAAACCAGCGGATGTGAAACGCCCCGTCCGCTTCGCGTACGAAAAAGGCCGTTTCAGAAAGGTTGTTTTCGGCGGCGATGGCTTGCATCAGCTCGTCCGGCAGCCAGGTTTGCAGGGGTATCACTGCCGCGGGATTGCCCCTGAAGCGCTCGGCAGTGAAGGCATCGACCTGGAACATCCGCAATTTCATGTTTGCACCCTGTGCACGGTCAAGCGACCGCCGCTTACTCTAACCGGGCTGACGGGGTGCTAGCCAGTGGTGCGTGAAGGCTGAAGGGCCCGGAATCCGTCCGGTTCACCTACTTGCGGCAGCGCCGCGCATCAGCCCAGGGCAAAGGGCAGCAGCAGCGCGATCAGGATGCCCAGCAGACTCATGCCCAGCGCGGCGAAAGCGCCGCATTCGTCACCCTCTTCCAACGCCCTCGCCGTACCGATGGCATGCGCGTTGATGCCATAGCTGAGGCCCCGCGCGGCGGGATGCTCGACACCGGCCCAGCGCAGCAACAGCGGCCCCAACGCGGTGCCGATAACGCCGGTGAGCATGACGAACACCGCCGCCAGCGAGGCCAGTCCACCGAGCTGCTCGGCCACCAG
>DNMQ01000373.1:0-649 GCA_003488145.1 Pseudomonas sp. | reverse complement strand
CAGAACAATTGCTGAATCCGCTTGAGGTGACGATGCAGCGGCACCGCCAGCGCCACGGTTGCAGGCCCCAGCAACATGGCGATCAACGCGGCGCCCTCGCGGTAGCGCGCGTAGTCCAAATCCACCAGGGTGAGCGTGCCGACTACCAGCAGCATGCCGATCATCACCGGCTGCAGAACCAACCAGCCGCTACGCCGATAGAGCATCAGCGCGAGTTGGAAAGCGATCAGCGTCAGCGCCACGGCGAAGAGCGGGTGCACCACAACGGCCGCCCAGGCCGTGCGCCAGTCGAGAACCGTCATGCCTGATCCTCCCGCTTGAGGTCGAGCCGGCGAATCAGTCGCTGCATCAGCCAGCCGCAGAACGGCACGGTGATCAGCAACGACAGCACCAGCCCGGCGGCGATGGCAGGCAGGTCATCCAGCAGCGCGGCGCCGCTGGTCATGATTCCGGCGGCGGGCACGATGAGCAGCAGCGGCAGGTACTGCAGCAGCAGCGCCGCGGTCTTCTCCAGCGACTCGGGAATGCTGCGACGCAGCAACAGGAGGCCGAACAGCAACAGCATGCCGATGATCGGCCCAGGCAATGCCGGCAGCAGCACCAGATTGATCAGGTTGCCGAGCAGTTGTAGCAACACCAGCCAGGTCAG
>DNMQ01000372.1 GCA_003488145.1 Pseudomonas sp. | reverse complement strand
GACTGGGTCGCCAGGACGCAGCCTGCGTCGGCACTGACCTACGAGCCGCCGAAGCTGCAGGGCAAGGACCTGTGGGGTGCCACGCTGATCGATCAGATGATGTGCCACATCCAGTTCCATTCGCTGCGCTACGAAGGGCGGTACACACCGCCGTCGACCCAGGGCACCCTGGTCCATCCGGGCAATTTTGGGGTGTTCAACTGGGGCGGCGTAGCGGTGGACCCTGTGCGGCAGATGGTGTTCAGCACGCCGGCCTATCTGGCTTTCACTTCGAAGCTGATTCCCCGGGAGGATGCCGAGACGACTTACGTGTCCGAGCAGGAGCCCTTCCTCAACGAGAACTTTGGCTCGCCCTTCGCCGTTGAGCTGAAGGCTTTCGTCTCGCCCATCGGCCTGCCATGCACCGCGCCGCCTTGGGGCTACGTAGCCGGCGCCGATCTGCGTACCGGCAAGACGCATTGGCTGCGCAAGAACGGCACGGTTCGCGACCGTTCGCCGATTCCGCTGCCATTCAAGATGGGCGTGCCGAGCCTTGGCGGACCGATGCTCACCGCCGGTGGCGTCGCCTTCCTTAGCGGGACGCTTGACTACTACCTGCGTGCCTACGATGTCAGTACCGGCCGCGAATTATGGAAAGCGCGTCTGCCGGCCGGCGGCCAGGCCACGCCGATGACCTACGAGAGCCGCTCGGGTCGGCAGATGGTCGTGGTGGTTGCCGGCGGGCATGGCTCGCTGGGCACCAAAGCCGGTGATTCGGTGATCGCCTATGCATTGCCACGCTGACAGGCGCTAGAATCGCCGCCTTTATATTCGGGACCGCCCACATGGCCGCAATCGGACGCTACAACAGCCTGCAAATCGTCAAGCACACCGGTTTCGGCCTCTATCTGGACGGCGGCCCGGACGGCGAAATCCTGCTGCCCAACCGCTACATCCCCAAGGACATGCCGACCGAGGTCGATGACTGGCTGAACGTCTTCATCTACCTCGACAGCGAGGACAAGCTGATCGCCACCACCGAAAAGCCCAAGGTGCAGGTCGGTGAATTCGCCAGTCTGAAGGTGGCCGAGATCAACCGGGTCGGATTGTTTCTCGACTGGGGACTACCCAAGGATCTGCTCTTGCCGCACTCGGAAGAGAAGCGGCCGCTGCAGGTGGGTGATTACTGCGTGGTCTACGTCTACATCGACAAGCGCACCCGGCGCATTACCGCCACGGCGCGCCTGGACCGCTATCTGGACAAGACCCCGGTGACCTACAAGGTAGGAGAAGCAGTGGACCTGCTGATCGTCGAAGCGACCGATCTCGGTTTCAAGGCGATCATCAACGGCCAGCACTGGGGCCTGATTCACAAGAACGAGGCGTTCAAGTTTCTCCGTGGCGGCATGCGCGAGCGCGGCTACATCAAGGAACTGCGGCCCGACGGCAAGATCAGCCTGAGCCTGCAGCCGGTGGGCAGCGAAGCGACCGATGCGCTGCAGGCGTTGATCCTGCAGAAGCTGGAAGAAAACCAGGGCTCGCTGGATGTCAGCGACAAGAGCCCGGCCGAGGAAATTGCCCGTCGCTTCGGCGTCAGCAAGGGCAACTTCAAGAAGGCCATCGGTGGTCTGTACAAGCAGGGCCGCATCGTCATCCACCCGGATCGCATCGAACGCGCCTGAGCCAACCCCATAGCGGGGTGGTCGCAATGACCACCCGGTGGCCGCTACAGATCCAGATTGATCTGCCCGCTGCCGACTTCCTTTCTCAATGACTCGCCGTTGCCCTCCGCATAGCTCAGCTGCCCGTCGACCAGACGGGCAGGGGCGGTGAACGGGTGGGCGGCCGGCGGCTTCTCGTCCTGGATATGCAGGACTTCGATGCCGCGTATTTTCAACACGTCCGAAACCAGCGAACGATGGCAGCGCCACCAGAGCACCTCGGCGCACATCATTGCCGTGCGTCGCTGGGCCGCCATTTCCAGTAGGCGCTGCAGACCGCGGTTGAATTCATCGCTGCGCAAATGATCGGCATAGCCGCGAAAGGAGCTGTTGCGCCAGGCCAGGCTTGGCGAATCCTTCAGAGGTCGCCGTCTGCCGCCCAGCTCTTCGATCCATTGATAGTGCAGCCCGTGCGCTTCCAGACCTTCGCGCAGCGCTGCCTCGCCGAACTGCGGCAATCGCCGTGAGCCGGGAAAGCGGCGGACGTCGGCGATGGCCTCGATCTGATGGTGGCGCAGTATCTCGATCAGCTGCTCCAGAGAGCGCGTCGAGTGGCCGATGGTCCACACCGTGGCTGGCTGAACCATGCCTCAGCTCAGCTTCCTGAGTGCCGACTCTTTATGCATCGCCACATGATCGGTCTTGTCGCTCTTGATCTCGTATTGCGGGGCATCCGGGCTGGCGTGCCGTGTGCGGCCCATGAATTCGGTGTCAGCCGTGTGCACGCGGGTGATGTGGCCACTGACCCGTCCTACTTCCGAGTTCCAGCTGACGTGATCGCCCACTTTGTACTTATGGCTCATGGTGCCTCCGTTTCATTGTTCGGTAAGGCATCCGACAGTCATCTGCCGACGAAGATCGGTTACCTCCAGCAGCCAGTTTCTTAGCCCCTAACAGACGGCTATCAGCTCCTCTGCTATATACCGTTCGTCGGCAAGCCCGATAGCGGTTAATCCCTCTTAAGACCGCAGAAGTTCAAAAAGCCGACGCTTATTTTGGCGCCAGGCAACCAACTAGGGCGGTTAAACGTAATATCAATTCGACAGCTATCGCCATATGAGTAATGGCAACTTAATGTTATTTGCCCTGTATGGCGTTTTTCTGGCGATCTATTACTGACAAAAAAATTTCCATTAATTTTTGGAACCTATTATAAAGCCGCCACGCAAGACGATTTACCGGTTTGTTCAGGGGGTGGACGGCGGGAAATTTCTTGTTGAACGGTTCGTTTGTTGTGACACCGCGGCCCTCCTCAAGAGCAACGCCCCACGACTTATCGACCTCCCGTCACTTTTTAAAGGCTCGGCCTTTGAAGTAGTAAGTTCCGGAGAGACTCAATGTCCACCAACCTGTTTTCCGGTGCCCGCAAGGCACTCGTCGCTTCCATCGCCGCCGCTGTTCTTCTGGGTGGCGTCACTGTTGTAACCACGCCTTATGCCGCTGCATCCACGGTTGCCGCTGTATCGGTTTCCGCCAAGATCAACGCGTTCACCAACACCGATTGGCTGAACGGTGTCTGGCGCACCGGCGCCGGCTTCTCGATCCCGGCTACCTCGGCAAACCGCACCGCGTTCGTGGCCGGCGTTTCGGTACGACTGGCAGACGGTCAGGTACGCAAGATCAGCCGCGCGCAGATCGTCGGCAGCAACATGAGCGTCTTTCTGGAAGGTGCAAAACTGGACGGCAACAAGGTTGGCGCACCGCAGGTGGTCACCATCGGTAGTACGGCCGTAACGGCGCCGATAACTTCCACCGCTCCGGTCACTGCACCGACTACCGTTGCTGCACACTCGACCAGCATCAATGCATTCACTAATACCGATTGGCTCAATGGGGTATGGCGCAAGTCGCCGGGCTTCTCCATTCCAGCAAGTGCTGCCAACAAGGCCGCTTTCAAAGTTGGTGCGTCGGCAAAACTGGCGGATGGCCAGGTCCGCAAAGTTACCCAGGTGCAAGTTGTCGGCGCAAATATGAGCGTCTATCTCGAGGGTGCGGCAGTTAACGGGAGTGTGGTCGGCGCACCCAACAAGTTGTCGCTGGCGACAACCTCTACTACCAGCCCGGCTCCGGCGCCTACTGCTCCGACTAACTCAGTCATTGCGACCAGTAACCTGAACAACTACACCAATACTCATTGGCTGAACGGTATGTTCCGTACTGCTGCCGCCTTCTCTATTCAGGCAAGCAGCGCCAACGTGGCAGCGTTCAAGTCTGGCGCTGTGGTGAAGCTCGCTGACGGCCAGACCCGCAAGGTGCTGCGCACTCAGCTGGTGGGCAGCAACATGAGCGTCTTTCTCGACGGCGCTGTGATCAATGGCACCACGCTGGGCTATCCGAAGACCATCTCGGTGGTCAGCACATCGACCAGCACTCCTTCGTCTCCGGCTCTGACTACTCCGCCGGTAGAAGCAGCACCGGCGCCTGCGCCTACCGCACCTGACACCACCAACGGCAAGCCGCTGCTGGTTGGCGTCAACCTGTCCGGCGCAGGCTTCGGCCCGTCGGTTGTTCCGGGCAAGCATGGCACCAACTACACCTACCCGGCCGAGTCGTACTACAAGAAGTACTCCGACCTGGGCATGCCGCTGGTTCGCCTGCCGTTCCTCTGGGAGCGAATCCAGCCCAAGCTGAACTCTCCGCTGAACGCTGAGGAGTTCGCCCGCCTGAAGCAGTCGCTGGACTTCGCGCACAAGCACAACGTCAAGGTGATCCTCGACCTGCACAACTACTACCGTTACTACGGCAAGCTGATCGGCTCCAAAGAAGTGCCCATCAGTTCCTTCGCTGCGGTGTGGAAGCAGATCGTGCAGCAGGTGGTCAACCATCCTGCCGTCGAGGGCTACGGCCTGATGAACGAGCCGCACTCCACCAACGGGCTCTGGCCGCAAGCTGCCCTGGCTGCTGCTCAGGCAATCCGCACCGTCGACTCCAAACGCTGGATCTACGTAGCGGGCGATCGCTGGTCGAGCGCCTTCCACTGGCCGCACTACAACACCCAGCTGGTCACCAACCCGTGGATGCGTGATCCGAAGAACAACCTGGTTTATGAAGCGCACATGTACGTGGACAAGGATTTCTCGGGCAACTACTTCGACAAGGCCGAGAAGTTCGACCCGATGATTGGTGTCAATCGCGTCAAGCCCTTCGTCGACTGGCTCAAGCAGAACAAGCTGCGCGGCTACATCGGTGAGCATGGCGTACCGGACTTCTCGCCCTCGGCCATCGTCGCGACCGACAACCTGCTGGCTTACCTGCGTCAGAACTGCATCCCGAGCACCTACTGGGCTGCCGGTCCCTGGTGGGGTGAGTACGCCATGTCGCTGGACGTGAGCAGTGGCAAGTACCGTCCGCAGCTGCCGGTTCTGCAGAAGCACGCCAAAGCCGCAAACAGCTGCACCAGCATCGGTCCGCTGTAACGACAAGCGATCCAAACAAGAACGGGCCCCAGGGGCCCGTTTTTGCGTTCCTATACGGTATTGGCTGATTACAGCTCGTCGGCTCGCTGTGACGGGGTGATCGCCAACGAGCTGACCCAATGGTCACCATCGCTGCCATTCCCGCCGTTCCGCTTGTTCGCCCTTCGCATTCCCCCCAAGCCAAGCCGCATGCCAGCTGCGCGCCAATCGCGGGCAGATCGCCACCAGATTTCGCTGTTCCACGTCCTTCCTTCCTGCCGTGCGGCATAGCTGAACTCGGTCCTCGAAGGCCCGTACCGCTTGGCCAGAAACACGGAACTCGAAAATTTGGGTCCGGTCACCATTTATGTGCGTACTGAAATCGCACAGCCGCGGAACCCCGCACTGCTGTGCTTCACGGACCGTGGTCATCCGGCCAAACCCTATGACCCTATAAAAGGTGGACAAAATGACGACACCCGATGAAGAGATCACAGGTTACGGCGGCCAAGCCAGAACCGACGCCAACGCGCAGTCAACGAGCGCTCCCGCTCAGCCCACCGGCCAGACAGGCCAGGCAGGCACCACGCAGGCAAGCAGCTCCGCTTCCGCTCCGAGTGCCGAGGAACTCAAGGCGAAGGCGCGCGAGGCCGGCGAGCAGGTGAAGAACCAAGGCAAGGCTCAGCTGGACAGCTACCGCGGTACGGCCGCCGATGAGCTGGAAAAGGTTGCGCAGAGTGCCAAGGCAGCAGCGGCAGAACTTGAAAACCAGGATCGCACTGGCCTTTCCCATTACGTCTCCGACATGGCGCAGAGCATGGTCGAGCTGGCCGACAACCTGCGCGGCAAGAGCGTCGATGAGCTGGTGGGCGAGGTGAACCGTCTGGCTCGCAACAATCCCGGCCTGTTCATTGCCGGCAGCGTTGCACTTGGCTTCGGCCTGACTCGTTTCGCCCGCGCGTCCAGCCATCGCGCTGAATCCACAACGCGTGAACCGACGACCGATTACGGCCATTCCGACGCCAGTCGCCCGCATCCGACTTCGCCGCTCGGCGTGCCGGCAGACGTGACCGCCGAGACGCTGCCGAGTCAGTCCGACCTGGACTCGCGCATTTCCAGTGGTACACCGAGCAATACCGTCGGCGGTGTGAGCAACGCTGGCATGGCGCCGAACACGGGCAGCAACAATGGCGTAGGCAGCAACGGCGTTGGCAGCACTGGCAAAGGCACGAACGGAGGGCTTAATCGATGAACGAACAACGCAACCTCAATACGCCTTACGAACCCGGCAACCCCGAGCACGATAATTCGGTCGGCGGTTTGCTACGGCAGCTGACCCGTGAAGTACCGTCGCTGTTCACCAAGGAACTGGCGCTGGCCAAGGCCGAGCTGAACGAATCACTGCGTGCCACCAAGGCCGGTGCCGCCAGCGTCGCAACCGGCGGTGCGGTGCTCCTGGCCGGCTTCATCATCCTGCTTATGTCGGCGGTCTACTTTCTCAGCACCATGATGGAACCCTGGCTCGCCGCGTTGATCGTCGGCGTGGTCGTAGTGGTCATCGGCATGATCATGGTCTCGGCCGGCAAGAAGAAGTTCGAAGCCTCTTCGTTCAAACCCGACCGCACCATCCATTCGCTGCAGAAGGATAAAGAAGTCGTAAGGGGGCACGCATGAGCACGCATAACCAGGTAGACGTAGAAGCACAAAAGGACCCCGACACGCTGGAGCGCGAGATCGACCAGCAGCGCGCCGAAATCGGCAACATCGTCCACGCGCTGGAAAGCAAGCTCTCCCCGGGGCAGATGATCGATACCGCGCTCGGCTACGCCAAAGGCGGGGGTGGCGAGTTCCTGCATAACCTCACCGATACCGTTAAGGCCAATCCGGTCCCGACGCTGCTCACCTCCATCGGTCTAGTATGGCTGATGGCCGGGCAGAATCGCCGCCCGGATTACAGCGATAGCGCTTCGACCGGTCCGTCGATGACCGACAAGCTCGCCGCCAAGGCCTCTGGGCTCAAGCAGCAGGGCACCGGCATCAAGGAAAAGGCTGCGCAGATGAGCCATAGCGCCTCCAGCTCACTGGGCAATGCCCGTCATCGCGTCGGTGACTCCAGCCGGCACGCCGCGGAAAGCCTGCGGCATACCGCAGACCGTGCGCGCGGCGGGTTCACTCAGCTGCTCAACGAGCAACCGCTGGCATTGGGCGCCATGGGCATAGCCCTCGGCGCGCTGCTGGCGGCCTCGGTCCCACCGACCCGTCGTGAAGACGAACTGATGGGCCAGAAGAGCGACGAGCTGACCGGCAAGATCAAGGACAAGGCCCGCGAGGGCTATGCGATGGCCAGCGCCGAAGGCGAGCAATTGGCCGGCCAGGTCAAGCACGACCTCGAACGCAACCACGGCCAGCCTGCGTCGCGGCCGCACTGATGGCCCGATGCGGATTGCAGTATCGAGGGCGATGCGCGCGGGCTTGAGTCCAACCGCAGAACCCCCGATAATCCGTGGCCTGGCGCCGGTGTAGCTCAGTAGGTAGAGCAGCGCATTCGTAATGCGAAGGTCGCAGGTTCGACTCCTGTCTCCGGCACCAATGAAATCAAAGGGTTAGCTTCGGCTAGCCCTTTTTTGTTTGTGGTGGTTTTGCCGAACCATCCCCTCGTGGTCAACCTCAAGCTGCATTACCTCCTCTCTCGTCCCGCGGGCTTTCAATCAAGGAAGGACTGCGTCGTTGTATAAGGCGTGCTCCCAAATTCCTTCTCGCCAGGCCGGCTAACCCCCGTGGATCTGGACCTGCTCGGCTGTCAGCGGAGTTGTGTCCGACAGTCGGCAGTACATTGACGTTAATTTATTGACTTTGGTCAGGGTTATGCGCCTGTGCAACAGAAAGAATGTGTGCCAGTTCAAAACGGTCGCTGATAAGCCCAGTAAGGGCCGTTCGTCCTGCGACGTGCTACAGCATTCAACGCCACGGTTCGACCGACCAATAAACCGATAAATCGCTTCCTCGCGCGTACCGAACGGTGCGCGGCGGTTGCGCGCACCCTGCCTTCTGCCACTGGTAACTCCATGATCTGGAGCACTGAGGTACACATGCTTAGAAACATTCCCTTGAGCGCGAAGCTTCTTTTGATCCTCGCGTGTCCTATGCTCGGTTTTCTGTGGCTGGCCAGCCTGTATGTCGCTGACAGCTACGCCACCCTGAGACAAATGGAGCGTACCGTCGAGGCCAGCGTGGCCGCGCAGAACGTAAGCCGGCTGATCACCGCATTGCAACGTGAGCGTGGTGCGAGCGGCGTCTATCTGGGGAGCCAGGGACGTACCATGGCCCGGCGCCTGCCGGGGATGCGGCAAGCGACTGACGAAGCGTTGAGTGCCATGCAGGTGCTTGCCAAACAGGAAGGCTCGCAGATCGGGGGCGTCTTGGCCTCGCTCGATGAACTTCAGGCAACACGTTCGCAAATCGACTCGTTCGTAATCAACAGCATCGACTCCGGTTCTCGCTTTACTGGCTACATCAACGCGTTGATCGGCTTTACCCACGAGGTAGAGCGCAGCGTGCAGGACGTCACGCTTGCACGAGCGCTAGGCGGGCTCAATCAGTTCGTCGAGATGAAGGAGCGGGCCGGTCGCGAGCGGGCGTTGTTGGGCGTGGTGTTCGGTCAGGATCGGTTCGACGCGGCGCTGCTTGCCTCCTTCAGCCGGAACCTGGGTGAATTCTCAGCCTATATGGACGGCTTCCGTCGTGCGGCCTCGGAGCACTTCATCCGTTTGCTGGATGAAAAGCTGCAGCAGCCGAGCGCCGTTGAAGCCGCACGTCTGCAACGTCTGGCTTTCGAGGTGCCGATCGGGCAGAGCCTGGGTATCGACAGCGAGAGCTGGTTCGATACGGCGACCAGCCGGATCGACCTGATGGGGGAGCTGGAGCAGGCCTTGTCGCAGGAAGTGGGCACACTGGCCGCTCGGGCTCGCGATGAGGCGAGCAACGCGCTTTGGCTGACGCTCGCCGCGGTGATCATTGCGTTGCTGGTGGTGACCGGCCTTTCCTTCCTGATCATTCGCAACATCAAACTGGCGGTGCAGGATGTGAATCATGCGCTGTTGTCGCTTTCCGCTCGGGATCTGACCGCAACGGCGCACTACGAAGGCAGGGATGAGTTTGGCGAAATCTCGCGCAACCTCAATCTCATGGCCGTCGAGCTCAAGCAGGTCGTCGGCGAGATCAGTAACGCCACCGCGCAGGTGGCCACGGCGGCGGAGGAGTCCTCTGCGGTGACCGTGCAGACAAGCCAGAGCATCGATCGCCAGCGGCAGGGAACCGAGCTGGTGGTTACCGCGATAAACGAGATGAGCGCGACCGTGCGCGACGTTGCGAGAAGCACCAGCGATGCCGCCGAACTCTCGCAGCAGCTCAACGCCAACACTGCGCAAGGCCGGGCCGAAGTCGAGAGCACCATCGAGCTCATTCGCCAGCTGTCGAGCCAGGCCGATCAGACCGCAAGCATCATTGCGGAGCTCAAGCGTGAGAGTGATTCGATCTCGTCCGTGCTGGATGTGATTCGCGGCATTGCCGATCAGACCAATCTGCTTGCACTGAACGCGGCTATCGAGGCGGCACGAGCAGGGGAGCATGGCCGCGGCTTCGCTGTCGTTGCGTCTGAGGTGCGTACGCTTGCCCAGAAGACACAGGAATCCACCGGCAGCATTCAGGACATGATTGCCAATCTCCAGGGCGGGGCTGACCGGGCCGCGCGCTCGATGCAGGAGACGCTCTCCAAGGCTCAGACCGGCTCGAGCAACATCGGCCGTGCCGGTGAGTTGCTGGCGGAGATTGCCGACGGCGTTTCTGCCATCAGTGATCGCAATCTGCAGATTGCCACGGCGGCGGAGGAGCAGAGCGCGGTGGCCGAAGACATCAATCGCAACGTCGTCGAGATCAACGATGTCGCGATTCAGGTGAGCGCCGGTGCGGAGCAGACAGCGATGACCAGTCTGGAGCTTGCGCGCCTGGCCGAGCAGCAACAGCAGCTCGTTGGTCGGTTCAAGGTCGCTTGACGCGTGCGCCTGCTGAGTTGAGTCCATAAGCCCCGGCCGCAGCTGGCCGAGGTAAGGGGGAGCCGAGGGGCGCAGCCATACAGGCTGCGCCCTTCTTCGTTATAGCGTGATCGCTATGCCGGCCTGGAGGGTGCGGGGGGCGCCCGGGTAGGCCCAGATGTTGCCCCAGGCGCGCTCTTCGTACTCTTCGTCGAACAGGTTGTTGAGGTTCAGGTTCAGGCGAACCCGTTCGGTCAGCGGGTAGTAGGCGAGCAGGTCGACGGTGGTGTAGGCGTCCATGTCAAACGCACTGTTGGAGCTGCTGCCCTTGCGCTCGCCGACGTACTTGACGCCCATGCCAACGCCGAGCCCGGCCAGCGGACCTTCGGCGAATTCGTAGGTATCCAGCAAATTGAAGCTGTGGCGCGGCACGTTGGCCTGGCGCGTGCCGGCCGGCATCAATGCGCTCGAGCTTTCGGTGACTTCGGCATCGACGTAGGCGTAGCCGCCGATCACGCGCCATTGCGGGGTGATGTTGCCGGCCACGCTGATGTCGAAGCCGCGGCTGCGCGCTTCGCCGGCGGCGATCTGATAGTTGCTGTCGACCGGATCGCTGGTCAGCACGTTTTCCTTGGTAATGTGGAACAGCGCCGCGGTGACGCTGAGGTCGTGCCCCGGCAGCTCGTACTTGATACCGACTTCGTGGGCGATGCCTTTTTCCGGGTCGAACGCCTGGCTGCTGCGGTCGGCGCCGCGGTTGGGCTTGAACGAGCGCGAGGTGTTGGCGTAGACGGCCAACTCCTCAGTCAGGTCGTAGATCAGCCCGAAACGCGGGGAGACGGCGTTATGCGCCTGGTCCCAGCTGCCGGCGGGGGTGAGCTTGTTTTCATAGCGCTGCTCGAAGCGTTCCAGACGCGCGCCGACCTGCGCTGTCAGGCGCTCGGTGAGGGCGATCTGGTCCTGCAGGAAGAACGCGTAGGACTTCAGGTTTTCGTCATCGTAGGTCGTGGTGCGGGTCAGCGCCGGCAGCGGCTGACCATAGACCGGATCATAGAGGTCGATCGGGAAGTCGCTGGTCGCACCACCCGAGCGATCGATCTGGGAGTCGTAGTTGAAGTCGTCGAATTCCACACCGAGCAGCAGCGTGTGAGCCAGGCCCGCTGCATCGAAGTGACCCTCCAGATTGGCCTGCACCGCCAGGTCGTTCCAGTTCAGCCAGCGCTCGCTGTAGTTGCGTCCTGCCGTGCGGCCATCGGCGGCCAGGCCATTGTTCTCCACCGCGCCGCCGTCCAGGCTGCCGTCGAGGTACTGGATGCCGCCGCGCAGCATCCACTGGCTGTCCAGCTGGTGCTCCAGGCGCAGTTGCGTGGTGGCGTTCTGGTTGGTCAGCTTGCCGGCACTTTCCTCCCCGAGGAAGCGATCGCGCGACAGGTCGCCGGCCTGGTTGGGGTAGCGGGTAAGACCACGGTCCATGGGGTGGCGGTTGTGCAGATAGTCGCCTTCGAGGATCAGCGCGGTGTCGTCGCTGAGCTGCCAGCGCAGCACTGGCGCGATGTTGTAGCGCTCACTTTCGACGTGATCGCGGAAGCTGTCGCTGCCTTCGGCGACCAGGTTGAGGCGATAGGTAAACGCGGCGCTCTCGTCCAGTGCGCCGGTGGTGTCCAGCGTGCCGCGACGCAGGCCATCGGTGTTCACCTGACTGCCGATTACCGTGCGCCGCTCCGCCTGCGGCTGCTTGCTGACGATGTTGAAGGTGCCGCCCGGATCGCCGCGTCCATACAGCATCGAGGCCGGGCCGCGCAGCACTTCGATGCGCTCCAGCGTGCTGGCGTCGGGCATGTTGGGATAGCCACGGTTCACCGCGAAGCCGTTGCGGTAGAACTCCTGGGTGCTGAAGCCGCGCACCAGGAATTCGGTCAGGCCCTGGCCGCCGAAGTTGTTGCCACGTTCCACCCCACCGGCGTAATCGAGCGCATCTTCCAGGCGCGTTGCGCCGACGTCTTCGACGACCTGCGCTGGGACCACGCTGATCGACTGCGGGGTTTCGTGGATCGCGGTATCGGTGCGGGTGGCGCTCGCCGAGCGGGTTGCCCGATAGCCCTGTACAGGCCCGTCGGCGCGCTCGGCCGATGCGGTGACCTGCATCTCCTCCAGCGCCAGCGGTTCAGCAGGCGGTCCGTCGTTGGCTAAAACCACTGCAGGGCAAGTGAGGGCGGGAATCGCGAGCATCGGAGGGGGAAGGCGCCGCATCGAATGATCCTTGAGGGAAGGGAGCGAGGGCGGGCATCCTAATCGCAACGAAAATGATTATCAAATAGAAAGCTATCTCAACTGCTGCGAGCTACGGCAGGTTGGGCTTGGCGTAGCGGCGCAGGCAGATCGAGCGCGTGGCGACAGGCACCCAGCGCGCCGCGCAGCGCAGGTGAGCGGCGGCTGCCAAGCGCCTCGGGGGTCACATCCGGCGGCTGCTCGGCGCTCAGTTGGAGGCGAGGACGACGCGGTCGCGGCCGGCTCTCTTCGCTTGGTACAGCGCTTCGTCCGCGGCTTTGAACGTCGCGTCGGGCGAAGCATGGCTGCCGCTGCAGGCGATGCCGATGGACGCGGTCACCGGTACGCCAGTCGGGCTTGCGGTTTGCCGCAGGCGGGCGAGCAGGCGTTCTGCCGCAATGCTGGCGCCGGCGGCGTCCGTCTCGGGCAGCAGCATGAGGAATTCTTCACCACCCATGCGGCACAGCACGTCAGTGGGGCGCGAGCATTCCTTCATGATCTCGGCGAGAAAGCGCAGCACCGCATCGCCCACGTCATGGCCGTGCTGGTCGTTGACCTGTTTGAAGTGATCGATATCCAGCGTCACCGCCGCGTAGTGCTGGTCGAGCAGGTCGAACTGCTTGAGTGCCAGCTCGAGGCCGCGGCGGTTACGCAATCCTGTCAGTGGGTCAGTCATGGACGCCGCTTCCAGTGCGCCCATCTTCTGCTGCAGCAGGGAGACGCCTGCGAGCATCGCGACCTTCAATCGCGAGACCTCGAAATACCAGGAGTTGACCATCGAAATACGACTGGCTGCCTCCGGTGCGCCCCAGTGTTCGGCGGTATCGGCCAGGGCGCGAATGGGCCGGGAGATGAGTATGGACAGCCACCAGAACACCGCGAGCGAGATAAGCGTGAACGGTACCGCGTTGAGCAGCGTGGTCCGCGCCAGTTGTTCGAGCTTCGCGGTGATGGCTGCGGTCGGACGCTGGGCGATGATGCCCCAGCCGGTGCTCTGCATGGGCGCGAAGCCGGCGAGCATGTCCACGCCGAGCGTATTGATGACGCGCTGGCTGCCCTCCTGGCCCGACAGCACCTGCCGGACCACCGCATTGCTCGATACGTTCTGGCCGACCCGCTTGCCGTCTTCGTGGAAGATCAGTCGGCCCTGTGTGTCGACCACGTACAGGTAGGAGCCGTCGCGGTAGTAATGCACCCCCAGCAGGCCGTGCAGTGCGTTGCGCTCGCGCAGGAACAGCGTGGCGCTGATATAGCCGAGGTAGCTGCCATCGGGGGCGAAGATGGGGTGGGTCACCGCGATCAGGTAGGTACCGTCGGTGGCAACGTAAGGATCGCTGGTCAGCGGCTTGCGCTCTTTCAGCGCGCGTGTCGCGCCTACGCTGTTGACCTTGAGACCGACCAGACCGGTGCTTTCCGGTGAGGCCGAGACGATCTCCCCGGCGGCGCTGACGATCACGGCCCGGCTGAACTGCTCGCTCTTGAGCTTGAGCCGTTCGGTCTCGTTGTCCCGCGCGCTTGGGTCGGCGAAGCGTGTCGACAGCACCTCTGCCGCGTAGGCGAGCTCGCGACGACTATTGAGAAAGAACTGATCGGTGGTGTCGGCGAGCTTGCGCGCATAGGCCCGGTTTGCCTCCAGAGTCTGCTCGAACAACTGATCGCGCTGTGAGCTGTAGCCGGCGAAGAAGCTGTTACCGAAGGTCAGCAGGCCGGCGACGAGTGCCAGCAGCAGCGTGAGTTTCTGTAGATCCAGCCGGGACATGAAGCGCGATTCTCCGAATGCGTGCTTGGCGTGCGCCAATGGAGGTTGCTGTCGGGCTTCAGGGCAAGCGGAAGCCAAAGGGCCAGGAATGATACAGGCAGCGTGCGGCGGCGAGTGGCTTCTCATACACATAGTGCTGGCGGCCTGCTCTGGGTCAATCGCCTGTTGCCGTTACAACTATCGCAGTGTGGCAAATGAAAGGTGCGGGTGTTCTTCCTGATCTGGGCGGCAGCTCGGGCCCCATGTGCTGTGGCGGCCAGCGCAGCTTGGCGGAGCCGATAACTGGCGCTGCCTTGCCTGGCTCTGCCTGTGCTGAACATGATGGTTGTTGCTCTGGGCGATGGTGAGCTGACTACGAAACAGGCCCGCTGATGCGGGCCTGTTTCATTCGAGCTAGCCGATGTGGCTTCAGCCCTGGTGATAGCTCGGTGCGAGCTTGTAGACCGAAGTATCCAGCCCCTCGAAACGCGCTTTCAGTTGCAGTGCCAGGTAAAGCGAGTAGTGCCGTGACTGGTGCAGGTTGCCACCGTGGAACCACAGGTTTTGCTGCTGGGTGGGCTTCCACATGTTGCGCAGTTCGCCTTCGTACGGGCCCGGGTCCTTGGTGGTGCCGGAACCGAGGCCCCAGCAGCGCCCGACCTTGTCGGCAACATCCTGGGAAATCAGTCGTGCCGCCCAACCGTTCATGGAGCCGTAGCCGGTGGCGTAGACGATCAGGTCGGCCGGCAGGCGGCTGCCATCGTTGAGTACCACGGCATCCGGCTCGATGTGATCGACGCCGAGGCCGGGTCCGCTTTTCAGCTTGATGGTGCCGTCGGCGATCAGCTCGCAGGCGCCGACGTCGATGTAGTACCCCGACCCGCGGCGCACGTACTTGAGGAACAGACCGGATTCGTCATCGCCGAAGTCGAGCATGAAGCCCGCCGCGGCCAGGCGATCGTAGAAGGCCTTGTCGCGCTCCTTGACCTGCTCGAAGGCCTGGCGATGGAACTGCGGCAGCACCTTGTAGGGGATCGAGGCGAACAGCATGTCGGCCTTGTCGGTGGTCAGCCCGCTTTCGATTGCATCCTCGGAATAGAGCGGGCCGAACACCACTTCCATCAGCGTGTCGGAACGCACGATATGGGTGCTGGAGCGCTGCACCATGGTGACGTCCGCGCCGTTCTCCACCAGGTCCGCACAGATGTCATGAGCCGAATTGTTGGCACCGATGACCACCGCGCGCTTGCCGCGCCAGGCGTCGCCGCCAGGGTGCTGGCTGGAATGATGTTGCTGACCGGCAAAGGTCTCCGCACCCGGATAGACCGGCACGTTGGGCACGCCGGACATGCCGGTGGCGAGGATCAGCTGCGAGGGCTTAATCGTCATCGGCTTGCCGTCGCGCAGGACCTCGACCGTCCAGCGGCCCTCGACTTCGTCGAAGCTTGCCTTCACGCATTCGGTTTTCGCCCAGTAATTCAGCTCCATGACCTTGGCGTACATCTCCAGCCAGTCGCCGATCTGGTCTTTGGGTGTGAAGATTGGCCAATGGTCGGGGAAGGGCAGGTAGGGCATGTGGTCGTACCAGACCGGGTCGTGCAGGCACAGCGACTTGTAGCGTCCGCGCCATTGATCGCCGGGGCGCTCGGCCTTGTCGACGATCAGCGTCGGCACGCCGAGGCGCTTGAGCCGCGCGCCGAGGCCGAGGCCGCCCTGGCCGCCGCCGATGACCAAGCAATAGGGCTGTTCCGTGATGCCCAGTGCGGCTTCCTCGTCGCGGCGCTTTTCCAGCCAGTTGCGCTTGTCGGCCAGGCCGA
>DNMQ01000370.1 GCA_003488145.1 Pseudomonas sp. | reverse complement strand
TCTGGAGTGCTTATGTCTGCAGTGAGTCCACGTATCGGCATCATCGGCACTGGTGCCATCGGCGGTTTTTACGGGTTGATGCTGGCGCGTGCCGGCTACGATGTGCACTTTCTGTTGCGTAGCGAATACGCCGCGGTGTGCGAGCGCGGCTTACAGGTGAACAGTGCCGTTCATGGATCGTTGCTGTTGGAGCGGCCGCAGGTCTATCGCGATGCGGCAAAGATGCCGGCGTGCGACTGGTTGCTGGTCGGTGCCAAAAGCACCAGCAATGAGGCACTCGCGCCGATCATCGCGCAGCTAGCCGCTCCTGATTGCAAGGTCGTGGTGCTGCAGAACGGTTTGGGGGTGGAAGATGCCATCAGGCCATTCCTCCCTGACACCGTGCATCTGCTCGGTGGCTTGTGTGCGATCTGCGCCCATCGCTCGGCGCCCGGCGTGGTGGAGCATCAGGCACTGGGCGGGGTGAATCTCGGTTACCACTCTGGACCGGCCGGCGGCGACGAGCAGGCGCAACTTGCGCTGCTGAACGCGATGGTCGAGATGTTCCGTCAGGCAGGCGTGGACTCGTCGCCGATGCCCAGCCTGGCACAGGCGCGCTGGATGAAGCTGGTGTGGAATGTCCCGTTCAACGGGCTGTCGGCGTTGCTCGACGCGGGCACCGAGTCACTGCTCAGTAGCGATCACTCGCGCGCGCAGGTCAAGGCGATCATGCAAGAGGTCTGCACGGCGGCGCACGCGCTGGGCTGTTCGCTGCCGGAAGACTTTCCGGAGAAGCTGCTGATGGGCACTGCGCGTATGCCCGATTACCTGCCCAGCATGTATCACGATCGTTTTCAGAACCGGCCGATGGAGCTTGAAGCGATCTATGCGGCACCGCTCGCTGCCGCAGCGCAGGCTGGCGTTTCGATGCCCAGGACGGAGATGTTGTATCACCTGTTGCGTTTTCTGGAGCAGCGCACTGGCGGCTGAGCAAACGCCGGGCCCGATTTTCGCCGCGCTGCTAAGCTCAACGGCAGTCGCGGCGAGTCAAACCAAAGGTCGCACAGCAAACGCCAGGCGGAACATCTATCATCCGTTGGCGCACCGTTCATAAGGTTATAAGTGTTGCGGCAGGCGCAGTGGTGCCTTTGCCTTGAGGGATTTCTATGAAGCTTCAACAACTGCGTTACATCTGGGAAGTGGCGCACCATGACCTCAACGTTTCGGCAACGGCGCAGAGTCTGTTCACCTCGCAACCCGGGATCAGCAAGCAGATCCGACTGCTGGAAGACGAGCTCGGCGTCGAGGTGTTCGCCCGCAGCGGCAAGCATCTGACCCGTGTCACGCCAGCGGGGGAGCGCATCATCACGACGGCAGGCGAGATCCTGCGCAAATGCGAGAGCATCAAGCAGATCGCTCAGGAGTTCTCCAACGAAAAGAAGGGCACCCTGAGTATCGCCACCACCCATACCCAGGCGCGCTACGCATTGCCCCAGGTTATTAGCAGCTTTATCAAGCAATACCCTGACGTTTCCCTGCACATGCACCAGGGTACGCCGATGCAGATCGCCGAAATGGCCGCCGACGGCACCGTCGACTTCGCCATTGCCACCGAAGGGCTGGAGTTGTTCGGTGATCTGGTGATGATGCCCTGCTATCGCTGGAACCGTTGTGTGATCGTGCCTCAGGGTCATCCGCTGGCAAAGCTCGAAAAGCTCACGCTCGAAGCACTCGCCGAGCATCCGATCGTGACCTACGTATTCGGGTTCACCGGCCGTTCCAAGCTCGACGAGGCGTTCGGGCATCGCGGGCTTTCGCCGAAAGTGGTCTTCACCGCCGCCGATGCCGACGTGATCAAGACCTATGTGCGGCTTGGGCTGGGTGTCGGGATCGTTGCGCGAATGGCTGTGGATTCCAAGCTCGACTCCGATCTGGTTGTACTGGATGCCAGTGAGCTGTTCGAATCCAGTGTGACCAAGATCGGCTTCCGCCGCGGCACATTCTTGCGCGGCTTCATGTGCGACTTCATCCAGCAGTTTGCCCCGCACCTGGATAGGGACATGCTGGAGAAGGCGATCCAGTGCCGTAACAAGGCGGAACTGGATGAGCTTTTCGACGGCATGGAACTGCCGACTTACTGAGCCACGCCGAGCAGGCCGGGAGCCCAGCCTGCTGTCCTTTTATCGTTGCTTCGCTGCCGGCCCTGACTGAGTTTCAGTTCTTGGCGATCAGATTGCCGGCATGCAGCCCGCATTCCTTGTGAGTGGCTTCCTCCCACCACCAGCGACCTTCGCGCTCGTGCTGATTGGGCAGTACCGGGCGGGTGCAGGGCTCGCAGCCGATGCTGATGAAACCGCGCTCGTGCAGGCTGTTGTAGGGGATTTCCAGCATGCGAATGTAGCCCCAGACTTCCTCGCTGGTCATCTGCGCCAACGGGTTGAACTTGTACAGCGCGTTATCCGCTGTGGAGAAGGCCGTATCCAGCTCCAGCACCGATACCTGGCTGCGTGTGCCGGGGCTCTGGTCGCGGCGCTGCCCGGTAGCCCAGGCGCGGACGGTGGACAGTTTGCGTCGCAGTGGCTCGATCTTGCGAATTCCACAGCATTCGCCGTGACCGTCACGATAGAAACTGAACAGGCCTTTCTCGTTTACCAGTGGCTGCAGCAATGCCGGATCGGGGGTCATGATTTCGATGGCAATGCCGTAGTGATCGCGCACCTGCTCGATGAAACGGTAGGTTTCGCTATGCAGTCGCCCAGTATCAAGGGTGAACACCTTGACGTTCTTGTTCAGCTTCCAGGCCATGTCCAGCAGCACGACGTCTTCGGCGCCACTGAAGGAAATCCACAGATCATCGCCGAACAGGTCGAAGGCGAGCTTTAGAACGTCTTGCGGGGATTTCTCGGCGTAGGCTGTGGCCAACGCGGCGACGTCGATAGAGGGGCTCATCGGGCGGCTTCCTTATAGATGGCATTGGCGCTTCGGCGCTCTGAGGCCGCGGATGGTAGCAAAAGGCGTTTATGCCGCTAAATAACGTTTAGGCACTCTGATCAGCTGTTTCGGGTATAAGCCTTGCGTTGCTTCGGTGGCGAGCTGCCGTTAGAGTGCCGCCTTCAATTTTCTGCATTGAGGAGTGGCCCCGTGGAAATAGCCTGTCTCGACCTGGAAGGTGTGCTGGTTCCGGAAATCTGGATCGCCTTTGCCGAGGCCACCGGAATCGAATCGCTCCGGGCGACCACGCGGGACATTCCCGACTACGACGTGCTGATGAAGCAGCGCCTGCGCATCCTCGATGAGCACGGCCTGAAGCTCGCCGACATCCAGAAGGTGATTGCGACGCTGAAGCCACTGGAAGGCGCACCCGAGTTCGTTGACTGGCTGCGCGAGCGCTTCCAGGTGGTGATCCTGTCCGACACCTTCTACGAGTTCTCGCAGCCGCTGATGCGCCAGTTGGGGTTCCCGACGCTGCTTTGCCACCGCCTGATCACTGACGAAACCGATCGCGTCGTGGACTATCAGCTGCGTCAGAAGGACCCCAAGCGTCAGTCGGTCATTGCGCTGAAGAGCCTCTACTACCGCGTCATTGCCGCGGGCGATTCCTACAACGACACCACTATGCTCAGCGAGGCCCATGCCGGCATCCTGTTCCATGCGCCGGATAATGTGATTGCCGAATTCCCGCAATTCCCAGCGGTGCATACCTTCGACGAGCTGAAGCAGGAGTTTCTCAAGGCGTCGAACCGCAAGCTCGCGCTGTAAGGCCGTGACGCTAGGGCGACTGGTTTAGTCGGTCGCCTCAACCTGGCAGCTGCTCCAGTGTCTGCAGCAGCACCTTTACCTTGTCGATCGATTCCTGGTACTCCGCCTGCCAGTCGGAGTCGGCGACGATGCCGCCNNATGGCGATGGAGCTGTCCATTTCCCCCCTGACATCGACGTACAGCAACGATCCGCAATAGATTGCACGGCGCGTCGGTTCCAGCTCGTCGATGATCTGCATGGCGCGGATCTTCGGCGCTCCGGTGATCGAGCCGCCGGGAAAGCTGCCGGCCAGCAGATCGAACGCGTCGTGGCCATCGGCCAGTTCGCCGGTCACGCAGCTCACCAGGTGATGCACGTTGGGGTAGCTTTCCAGTGCGAACAGCTGCGGAACGCGCACGCTGCCGATGCGGCAGCTGCGGCCGAGGTCGTTGCGCAGCAGGTCGACGATCATCAGGTTTTCGGCACGATCCTTGTCGCTGGCGAGCAGCGCTTGCGCTTGTGCGGCGTCGCTGGGCTCGTCCGCACCGCGTGGACGGGTGCCTTTGATCGGGCGGGTTTCAACGTGGCCCTGCTGCAGGCGCAGGAAGCGCTCCGGCGAGAGGCTGGCAATGGCGCCGTCTTCCAGTGCGACGAAGCCGGCGTACGGCGTTGGGCAAGCTTCTCGCAGCGCGCGATAGGCGCTCCATGGGTCACCCGAGCAGCCGGCACGAAAACGCTGGGTGAAATTGACCTGATAGCAGTCACCGGCCTGGATGTAGGTCTGAATGCGCTCGATGCCGTTCCGGTAAGCGTCGACAGAAAGATCGGCAGCGAAACGGCTGTGCAGCCTGAATGGAGCGCTTTCGACGGTGGTGGCTGAATCGAACAGCGCGATCAGTCGCATCTGCTCGGAAGAAGTCGTTGCTGGGTGAAACACCAACTGACTGGTGCGCCTCTGGTGATCGCTGATCAGCGCCCAGCCATAAAGGCCGAAACGCGCCAGTGGCAGACCGTTGTCGTCGAGGGCGCGCTGGGGCAGGGTCTCGAGGCGGGCACCGAAGTCGTAGCTCAACAGGCCGATCAGGCCTCCAGCAAACGGCAGCTCACAGCTCTCGGGCAGCTCGGCGGAGCCAAGTCCGCGCAACGCCTGGCGCAAACGGTGGAAGTAATCACGCCCTGATTCATCGTCGCGTGGCTCGTGCACAGCCAGTGGGCAGGCGCTGAGAATGTCGAAGCGCCCACGCTCGGCTTTCGGCCTGCCCGAATCGAGCAGCACCGCCCCTGGGGCATGGCGGATGCGCTCGAACCAATAGGCGGGATCGGCCTGGTAGGGCAGGGCATGCAGCGTGCAGATGGACATGGGTCGAGTCGATGAGGGGGCAGCCCGAGAGGATACGCGGGCTACCCGGCTTGCGTCATTCAGGCGTGGGGCGGGACATGGCCGAACAGCTCCTGGGAGAACTTCACCCGTTCCTCCGGCGTTTCCTGGATGCCTTTCTCCTTGAGTTCCGCCAGGCGGTTCTCGACTGCATGGGCCCGGTGCGTCAGCCCACAGTCGTTGGCGATCTGGATGTTCAGGCCAGGGCGCGCGTTCAACTCGAGAATGAGCGGGCCCTTTTCCTGATCGAGCACCATGTCGACACCGATATATCCGAGCCCGCAGAGCTCGTAACAGCCGGCGGCGAGCTTCATGAAGCCGTCCCAGTTTGGCAACTGCACGCCGTCCACCGCGTTGGTGGTGTCCGGGTGTTTGGTGATCTTGTTGTTCAGCCAGGTGCCGCGCAGGGTGATGCCGGTGGCCAGATCCACACCGACGCCGATGGCGCCCTGGTGCAGGTTGGCCTTGCCTCCGGATTGACGGGTTGGCAGGCGCAGCATCGCCATGACCGGGTAGCCCATCAGCACGATGATGCGAATGTCCGGCACACCTTCGTAGCTGATGCTCTTGAAGATCGGGTCGGGCGTGACGCGATACTCGATCAGTGCGCGGTCACGATGGCCGCCCAGCGAGTACAGCCCGGTGAGGATATTGGAGATCTGATGCTCGATCTCCTCATGGGTCATGATCTTGCCCGAGACGGTCCTGTAGCGGCCTTCGAAGCGGTCGGCGATCACCAGGATGCCGTCGCCGCCGGCGCCCTGCGCCGGCTTGACGACGAAATCGGTGTGATCCTTGACGATATCCTTGAGCTTATCGATGTCCTTTTCGGTTTCGATGATGCCGTACATCTCCGGCACATGAATGCCGGCCTCGATGGCGCGCTGCTTGGTGATGATCTTGTCATCGACGATCGGATACAGGCTGCGCTTGTTGTACTTGAGCACGTAGTCCGCGTTGCGGCGGTTGATGCCCATGATGCCCTTGGCTTCCAGAGCCTTCCACGTCTTGATCAGACCGAACATGGCTCAATCCTTCAGAAAGGCTTTGAAACGGAACAGCTCGGTCAGGCGGTAGCCGCGGTAGCGACCCATTGCCAGCATGAAGCCCACCATGATCAGCAGCACCGCCGGGAAGGTGAAGATGAAGTAGGTCAGCTCCTGAATGTTCATCAGCATGAAGGCCAGGCTCGCGGCGATCAGGGTGCCGACCGCCACCTTGAAGGCATGGCCGCCGCCACGTTCCTCCCAGGTGATCGACAGGCGCTCGATGGTCATGGTCAGAATCACCATCGGGAACAGGGAGACCGACAGGCCGCGCTCCAGGCCGAGCTTGTGACTGAGCAGGCTGATAACGGCGATCAGCACCACGACGAACGTCAGTACCACCGAGAGGCGCGGCAGCATCTGCAGTTTCAGGTGTTCCAGGTACGAACGCAGCGACAGGCCCAGCGCCGTGATCAGCGTGAACAGGATGATGCCGAAGCCGATCTGGGTTTCACGGAATGCCAGGGCAATCAGTACCGGGGTGAAGGTGCCGAGGGTCTGCAGGCCGCCGAGGTTGCGCAGGATCAGGATCACCAGCACGCCGATCGGAATCATGATCATGATCTGATAGGTCTGCTGGGTCTGCAGGGGCAGGCCATACAGCGAGTACTCGAGGAAGTCGGCGTCGGTGTTCTCGTCGGTCAGCTTGGCCAGGCGGATGGCGTTCATTTCGCTGTTATTGAGCGTGAAGGTCACCTGCGGATTGCGTCCGCCTTCCAGATTGATCAGCGGCTCGTCACCGGTCCACCACACCAAGCGGTCATTCGGCAGGCCTTGCTCGCCGGTGCCGGGGTTGAAGAACAGCCACTTGTCGCCGTTGAAGCTGCGCAGCCAGAGCTCCGGGGTTTGCGGCTGGTCTGCGTTCAGGCGAATGGTATGCACGCGCTCCATCGGCACGTGAGCGATGGACAGCAGCAATTCGATGACGCGTGCCTTGTTCGGGATGGATGCATCGCCGCCCAGTAGCAGCTTGACGTTGTCATCGTTGGGATTGTTGACCCGCTTGATGGCTTCGCTGATGAAGGTTTCCACATCAGCGGAATGCTGACGAATCGGAGAAAGCAGCGCTTCGGCAGCGATCTTCTCGGCGCCTTCCACCGGAAGACTGTCGCGGAAGATCGGCCCGGTGGCCTTGGTCTGCTCACCGCTGTAGCGCTTGGTGAGCACGAGGCGGTAATAGAGCGTCTGGTTTCCGCTCGCACGGCGCGCAGACCAGGTGACGCGGCGGTTGCCGTCGGCCCGGTTGATGCTGACGCCGTAGTTGTTGGATATGAAGCTTTCGTTGAGGCTGACGAATTCCTGATTCAGTGGCGGCACGTACATCTGCAGCTTGACCGGCTCGCGTGGGCTGGCCTGGAACTCGACCTTAGCGTCGATATTCCACAGGTCATCGGTTTCGTCTTCGGTAACCGGAATGCCCAGTATGAAGATCTGGTAGGCGGTGATCGAAACTCCCAGAGCGACGAGGATGAAGATCAGGACTTTCAGATGCAGAGTGAGAGCGCGCATGGGTATTACTCGTCAGCGTCAGATTCGTTGAGGCAACCGGGTTTGCCGGCAATAAAGGTGCGACTTGGGTCGACCAGGGCGCCGAAGCGGGTGAGCGCGTCGGAACCGATCAAAAGTGGGTATTGGAAAGCAGTACGGTCCGTGAGGTTCACTTCGATTGTGCGTTTGGCCTTGCCCATGCACAGATCGAGTTCGATAACCGGGCGCGCCGTGTAAGTTTTTTCCTCTTCCGGATCATAGTCGCCAGCCCGGCGCTTGATCTTGCTGATGCGTGCCAGCGGACGCTCGATGGGGTGTGCGTGGGCGCTATCGACGGCAAGGGAGAAGCGCACCCACGACTCGCCTTCACGCTTGAATCGGGTGATGTCACGCGCACTGAGCGACGCGGTCTGGGCGCCGGTGTCGAGCTTGGCGTCCACTTCCAGATTGAAGTCGGGGATGCCAACGTGTTCGTTCAGACCGTAAATCGTATTGTCGGCAGCGGTGCCGATCGCGGGCAGGAGTAATGTACAGAACAGCAGGAAGTGGGCTTTTACTCTCATGGAACCTGTTGTCTTAAGGAAGGGATGACTGGAGATCGAGTGGCGACAGGCATTGCGGGCAAGCGCCGGGGGCGCGAAAGGCTGGCATTCTAGCATGCTGGTTTCACGGCGCTACAAGGCGCTCTGCCCTGGCTCAAGCTACTCTCGATCAGGTTGCCGCTTTTACGACTTTAGTAAAGGTGTCGACAATCTGCGTAGGCGAGCTGTTGACTGGTCGGCGATGCAGGCGTACTTTCGCCGCATCTAAACCTGAATTGTCGACAATCATGCTGGATACCGTTGAGCTTCACTCATCCGCGCAACAGCTCGACAGTGGCACGCTGGCCGAGCACGTGTTTCGTCTGATCCAGGCTGCCATCGTCAAAGGCGAGATCGCCCCGGGTAGCAAGATCTCCGAGCCGGAGCTGGCGCGTACCTATGGCATAAGCCGCGGGCCGTTGCGCGAGGCGATCCACCGGCTGGAAGGGCAGAAGCTGCTGGTCCGCGTGCCGCATGTTGGCGCGAGGGTGGTGTCGCTCAGTCATGCCGAGTTGATCGAGCTCTACGAGATTCGTGAATCCCTGGAAGGCATGGCCTGCCGCCTGGCGGCCGAACGCATGACTGAGGCGGAAATCGACGACCTGCGCCGGGTACTGAGCACCCACGAGCGCGATGAGGCGTTTCAGGCCGGTGTCGGCTATTACCAGCAGGAAGGCGACTTCGACTTCCATTACCGGATCATTCAGGGCAGCGGCAACCGCACACTGGCCAAGCTGCTGTGCGACGAGCTCTATCAGCTGGTGCGCATGTACCGCATCCAGTTCTCCACCACGCCGAACCGTCCGCATCAGGCCTTTGCCGAACACCACCGGATTCTCGATGCCATCGCCGAACGCGATGGCGAACTGGCGGAGCTGCTGATGCGCCGTCATATCGCCGCTTCCAAGCGCAATGTCGAACGTCACTTCACGGGCGTTCTTGAGCAAACACCACATGAAAGGGGTAATGCATGACTCTTCCTACTGCCGGTCAGCGTTTCCGTGACGCCGTCGCCAGCGAGCATCCGCTCCAGGTCGTCGGCGCGATCAACGCCAACCACGCCTTGCTGGCCAAGCGTGCCGGCTTCAAGGCCATCTATCTGTCCGGCGGCGGCGTTGCTGCCGGCTCGCTGGGTCTGCCGGATCTTGGCATCACCGGGCTCGACGATGTGCTGACCGACGTGCGCCGCATCACCGATGTCTGCGATCTGCCGCTGCTGGTGGATGTCGACACCGGCTTCGGCTCCTCGGCGTTCAACGTGGCGCGTACCGTCAAGTCGATGATCAAGTTCGGCGCCGCGGCGATCCACATCGAGGACCAGGTCGGTGCCAAGCGTTGCGGCCATCGTCCAAACAAGGAAATCGTCTCGCAGCAGGAGATGGTCGACCGCATCAAGGCGGCCGTGGACGCGCGCACCGACGACAGCTTCGTGATCATGGCGCGTACCGATGCGCTGGCGGTGGAAGGTCTGAACTCCGCTCTGGATCGTGCCGCGGCCTGCATCGAAGCGGGTGCCGACATGATCTTCCCCGAGGCCATCACCGAGTTGGCGATGTACAAGACCTTCGCCGACCGCGTGCAGGCGCCAATACTGGCCAACATCACCGAGTT
>DNMQ01000371.1 GCA_003488145.1 Pseudomonas sp. | reverse complement strand
TTTTCCATCAGCGCCAACACATGGACCACTTCCAGTGGATCGTCGCGCTGACCCGCATCATGTCCGCGGTGTTCCGCAAGGGCGGCGACTGCACCTTCCTGGTGGAGGAACTGAAGGCGGTATTCGACCCGCGTGGCGGCTACCTGAAGAAGGGCGGCGTCTACATGCCGTCGATCGTCGCCGAGATCGGCGCGGTGCTGGAGCGCCATCTGATCGCCATCGGCATGCTCGAAGGCCATGCGCTGGACGAGACCCAGCTCAAGTACCTGGCCGAGAAGCGTGCCGCCTACGAAGCCAGCCAGGGCGCGGTGGCGGTAGAGCCGGGCGAGGGTTTCCCGGCCGGCGCGCAGCTGTGCAACAAGTGCAATACCCAGGCGGTGGTGCAGATGGACGGCTGCGCCACCTGCCTGAACTGCGGCAACTCCAAGTGCGGCTAAACGGCTTGCGCTGATTTCGCCTGCCGTGAAGCTCGTCAGGCTCGCTTTACCCGGCGGGCCTGGCTCTGCTAGTTTTCGTTTTCCATACCGCCGTCCGGCCGTTGACCCAATGTCTTCCACTGCTCACAGCCTGTTACCCATGAAGCCAGCCGATCTCGGCGCGGCCCGGCTGTGCGCAATCGCTCCACCTCCCTCTGTCGTTGCCGATCTGGCAATCGCGCCACCACCTCCACAGGCGGTTGCGCTGGGCTGATCCGCCCACATTTCGCAGCTCCGGTTTTCGCTTCCGATCCTTCCGGGTCGGTGCGCGCACGCTTTCGGCGTTCGCTGGAGCCTGTTTCGCTTCGACAGGTAATCACTGATGACTTTCAACAAATCGTTGTGGACGTCCTATGGCGTCATGACTGTGTTCGTATTGCTGTGGGGCAGTGCGGCCATCTTCACCCGCTGGGGACTGGACCACGCTACCCCCTTCGCCCTGCTGATCGTGCGCTTTGCTCTGGCGCTGACTGCAGTTCTGCTTATCGGCCTCTACCGTAGGCGCTGGCGGCCAGCGCTTGGCGCTGCTTGGCAGACGGCGGCGACCGGGCTGCTGATGATCGGCTGTTATTCGATCTGCTATTTCCAGGCCATGGCCCATGGCGTGACGCCGGGTGTGATCGCGACGCTGCTTGGCGTGCAGCCAATTCTCACCCTGTTGCTCCTCGAACGACGCTTCTCGCCGCTGCGTCTGCTGGGATTACTGGTGGCACTGGCCGGGTTGGCCGCGGTGGTATTTCAGAGTCTGGTGCTGGCGCGTTTCTCGCTCGCCGGGATGCTCTTCGCCCTCGGCGCGCTGCTGTGCATGACAGTGGGCGCGATCCTGCAGCAGCGCGTTCGCCAGAGCCCGGTGGAGGTGCTGCCGACCCAGTACGGGGTCAGCCTGCTGCTGTGCCTTGCGTTCGTGCCGTTCCAGCCGATCCGCCTGGAAGCGGTGACGGGCTTCATCATTCCGGTGCTGTGGTTGGGTCTGGTGATCTCGGTGGCGGCGCAGCTGCTGCTGTACCGCATGATCCAGACCGGCAATCTGGTGAACGTCACCAGTCTGTTCTACCTGGTGCCGGTGGTGACCGTGGGGATGGATTACCTGTTCCTCGGCAATCAGCTGTCGCGCACCGGCTTGCTGGGAATGGCGGCCATTCTGCTGGGGTTGGCGCTGGTGTTCAGGGCCGCACCGCAGCCGCATCGCGGATGAAAAAAGGCCGGGCGGTTGCCGCCCGGCCTTTCGGCAGCTTCAGCTGACCACGCGGTAGCACGGCGTGTAGGGCACGCCGCCGGGCAGCTTCATGCGGTGCTGCTCGACGAAGGCCTGCAGCAGCTTGTCCAGCGGTTGCATGATCGCCGTGTCGCCGTGGATCTCGTAACGGCCGTATTGCTCGATGCGGCGGATGCCCTTGTCCTTGACGTTGCCGGCGACGATGCCGGAAAACGCGCGGCGCAGGTTGGCGGCCAGCTCGTGGGGCGGCAGGTCGCGGCGCAGCGGCAGGCTGGCCATGGCCTCGTGGGTCGGATCGAAGGGTCGCTGGAAACCTTCCTCGATCTTCAGCAGCCAGTTGAAGTGGAAGGCATCGTTGCGCTCGCGGCGGAACCGTCGTACTTCGCGCAGGCCCTCGGTCATCTGCCGGGCCACTTCGGTAGGGTCGTTGAAGACGATCTGGTAGCGCTTCTGGGCTTCCTCACCAAGGGTCGCGCCGACGAAATCGTGCAGCTGCTGCAGATAATCCGCCGCATCGCTAGGCCCAGTGAGAATGACCGGGAACGGCACTTCACGATTGGCCGGGTGCAACAGAATGCCGAGCAGGTAGAGGAACTCCTCGGCCGTGCCGACGCCGCCGGGGAAGATGATGATGCCGTGACCGACGCGGACGAAGGCCTCCAGACGTTTCTCGATGTCCGGCAGGATCACCAGCTCGTTGACGATCGGGTTCGGTGCCTCGGCGGCGATGATGCCCGGCTCGGTCAGCCCCAGGTAGCGGCTGCCAACGCGGCGCTGTTTGGCGTGGGCAATGGTAGCACCCTTCATCGGCCCCTTCATCACGCCCGGACCGCAGCCGGTGCAGACATCCAGGCTGCGCAGGCCCAGCTCATGGCCGACGCGCTTGCTGTACTTGTACTCTTCGGTGCTGATCGAGTGGCCACCCCAGCACACCACCATGTTCGGCTCGATGCCCGGGCGCAGCGTGCGGGCGTTGCGCAGCAGATGAAAGACGTAGTCGGTAATGCCCTGGGAAGTGCTCAGATCGATGCGAGCGCTGCTCAGTTCGCTCTCGGTATAGACGATGTCCCGCAGCGCGCTGAAGAGCATCTCGCGGGTGCTGGCGATCATCTCGCCATCGACGAAGGCATCGGCCGGCGCATTGAACAGCTCGAGGCGTACGCCGCGATCCTGCTGCAGGATGCGCACCTCGAAGTCCTCATAGGCTTCGAGGATGGTCTTGGCGTTATCGATGCGCGTGCCGGTGTTGAGGATTGCCAGGGCGCACTGGCGGAACAGCTTGTGCGTGCTGCCGGAACCGACTTCGCTCAGCTGCTGTACTTCGCGTTGCGACAGGGTTTCCAGGCTGCCTTTGGGGGTAACCGAGGCGTTGATTACGTTGCGTTGGTTCATTGGTGATTCCTGAATTCGATGGCGACACCATCGCGGAGCTGGTGCACCGAAACGGCGGCTGCGTGCCGCCATCTTAACGCGGTGGCGCAGCGGCGGTGGGCGATCCGTTCGGTAGGCGAGAGGCAAATCGCTCCGAGAGCCGTGGCAGGTTCGACCCTCGGGGCAATCGGCGGTTCGCCGGGCAGCGCAAGTGCCGGGCTGGTCAGGTCCAGCCGTAGCGCACCAGGTGGAAGAAGATCGGCGCGGCGAAGCAGACCGAATCGAGCCGGTCGAGCATGCCGCCGTGGCCCTCGATCATGTGCCCCCAGTCCTTGACGCCACGGTCGCGTTTGATCGCCGACATCACCAGGCCGCCGAAGAAGCCCAGCAGGTTCAGCAGCAGCGCCATCAGCGCCGCCTGCCACCAGGCGAACGGGGTGATCCAGAACAGCGCCGCGCCGATCAGTGTTGCGAGGAAGATCCCGCCGACGAAGCCTTCGACGGTTTTGGACGGCGACAGGCGCGGGGCGATCTTGCGCTTGCCGGCCAACTTGCCGCACACGTACTGCAACACGTCGGAGAGCTGCACGACGATGATCAGCCAGGCGATCAGCAGCAGGTTGCGACCTTCGTAGCCGGCAATTTCCAGGGTGAGCAGGGCAGGGACGTGGGAGACGCAGAAGACTGCGATCATCAGGCCCCATTGCACCTTCGAGGCACGTTCGAGAAAACGCGTGGTGTCGCCGCCCAGCGACGCCAGGATCGGCAGCAACAGGAAGACGTAGACGGGAATGAAGATGGCGAACAGGCCGTACCAGCCGACCGCCACCAGCAGATACTGCAGCGGCAGCACCAGGTAGAACGCCGCGACCAGCGCCGGATAGTCGCTGCTGCGTGTCGGTGTCAGCGTCATGAATTCGCGTAACGCGAAGAACGACACCAGGTAGAAGAGGATCACCACGGCGGTGTGGCCGAGCCAGAAGGCGATGCCAATCAGCGCGACCATCACCCACCAGGCATTGATGCGGGCGTTGAGGTTGTCGATCACCGGACTCTCGCCGCCGCTGCGACGCTTGAGGACGAAGCCGATCAGCGAGGCCAGGGCGAGCAGGGCGCCGATACCGGCGAACAGCAGCAGAGTATTGCGATCCATGTCAGTCTTCCTTCGGGGCCAGTTCTAGCAGAGCCAGGCGAGCGCGCTGCAGAAACGCGTCTTTGTCCTCGTCCTTTTCGATACTCATTGGTGCACCGAAGCTGACGCTGCACAGCAGGGGTAGCGGCAGGCTGCGGCCCTTGGGCATCACCCGATTGAGGTTGGCGATCCACACCGGCACCAGCTCCACGTCCGGACACGCCAGGCCCAGGCGATACAGCCCGCTCTTGAACGGCAGCAGGTCTTCTTCCAGATTGCGCGTGCCCTCGGGGAAGAGGATCAGAGAATCGCCGCCGGCCAGGGCGTCGAGCATCGGTTGCAGCGGATTCGACTCCGGGCCGCTGCGCTCGCGATCCACCAGCACACCGTTGAACAGGCGATGGATGACGAAGCGGCGCAGCGCGCTGCTCTGCCAGTAATCGGCGCCGGCGACGGGCCGGGTCCTGCGCCGCAGGTCAGGCGGCAGCGATGCCCAGAGCAGCACGAAATCACCGTGGCTGCTGTGGTTGGCGAAATAAATGCGTTGCCGGTTGAGCGGCGCGCAGCCGATCCAGAGGCTGCGTGTACCGGTCAGCAGGCGTGCAACGGAAGTGATCGCGAAGGCGAGCAGGGCGCCGAACATGGGATGTTCCTCGGTATCGGGCAGGAAGTCGGTGGTACGGGTGGGTGGCGGTTCAGTCGGCTTCGGCGGGCGCCGATGCGGTTTCCGCCAGGCCTTGTCTGACCCGGTTGCTCAGCGTGAGGATCGACAGCCCGGCGATCAGCAGCAACAAGCCGTTGATCCAGGCGGCTGGCAACAGGCCCAGGGCGACGCCGGTGGCCAGCACGCCGAAGGCGAAGGCCCTGTCGCTCTTGCCCATCGGGCCGTCGTAACGGCGTGAGGCGCCCACCATCGGACCGAGCACACCGGCGTACTCGGTCAGCGCTGCGAGCACCACCACCAGCACCACGGCAGCTGGCCAGACGCCGGTCACCAGCGCGAGCGGCAGGTAGAGCGCCGCATCGGCGGCCACATCGCAGAGTTCGTTGAGGTAGGCGCCGAGCTTCGATTGCTGGCCGAATTCTCGCGCCAGCATGCCGTCGATGGCGTTCAGTGCCATGCGCAGCAGCATCCACAGTGGGATCAGCAGGAAGATCCAGAGGTGCTCGATCAGCAGCGCGACCGCCGCTGCGACTGCCAGCGACACGACCAGCGCTGCCAGCGTGACCTGATTGGCCGTGATGCCGCTGTCATAGAGGCGCTGGACCAGTGGGCGCAGTAGTGCCTGAAAATGGGGTTTGAGCTGATAGATGGAGGGCATGCATCGATTCCTTTCGATGATCGGCGAGTCGCGCGTTTCGGCTAACGCCAGCGCGCATCCTGTGCGCCCGGCACTTTGGGGTAAAGCCCCGGCAGTCGCAAGTTGCGCTGGAAAATTTGCGAGGTGTTGAACGCTTTCGCGCCGCGCGGGTAGCGGGGGATCGACCTAGAAGGCAAAAGGCAGCGCGCTGGATGGATGCTGGCGCGCTTTCAGCAGCCGATGAAGTTCGCCGGGATCTTTCACCTGCACGTCCGTCTTGCCTTCGTGACGCTGCGCCGCGATCAGTCGCGATAGCCAGAAACGCACGCAGGCCACGCGCAGCATCGGCTGCCAGAGCTCGGCTTCGGCCGGGGT
>DNMQ01000426.1 GCA_003488145.1 Pseudomonas sp. | reverse complement strand
CGCTATCCCGGCCAGCTCAGCCTGGTCTGCGCCGACCTCACCCAGCGCAGTAGCCGGCATACGGTGCTCGATGCCGCGCGGCGTTTCGGCGGCCTCAACTGCGTGATCAATGCCGCCGGGATCAACCAGTTCAGCCTGCTCGAACAGCAGGACGAAGACGCCATCGCCCGGCTGATCGGCGTCAACGTCACCGCCACACTGCAGTTGACCCACCTGCTGCTGCCGCTGCTGCGCCAGCAACCGCAGGCTCTGCTGGTCAATCTCGGCTCGACCTTCGGCTCCATCGGCTACCCGGGTTTCGCCGCCTACTGCGCAAGCAAGTTTGCCCTGCGCGGCTTCTCCGAGGCGCTCCGGCGCGAATTGGCCGACAGCCACGTCAAGGTGCTCTACATCGCCCCGCGCGCCACCCGTACGACCATGAACAGCGACGATGTGGTGGCGATGAACAACGAGCTGCAGGTGGAGATGGACGATCCGCAAGAAGTCGCGCGGCAGATCGTCCACGCCATCGCCGCCGAGCGAGAGGAGCTCTACCTCGGCTGGCCGGAAAAACTCTTCGTGCGTCTCAACGGGCTGCTGCCGCGGCTGGTCGACCAGGCCCTGCGCAAGCAGTTGCCGGTGATCAAGCGCTTCGCCGGCGCCGAACAGCCGCAGCCACCCACCCCCCAGTCCAACTCAACCGGAGAACACCCATGATGCGTCTGCTCGGCCTCTGCGCCCTGATGCTGGCCCTGGCCAGCCAACCCTCCTTCGCCCTCAGTCCGGCCGGCGAATCGTCGCTGCGCCAGATCCAGGCGCGCTGGGCGGAAATCAACTACCAGCTGCCGGCGGCGCAGCGCGAAGCGGCCTTCGCCCGGCTCGCTTCGGAAGCCGAAAGCGCGGTGGTCGGCGAACCGCAGGCCGCCGAACTGCACATCTGGCACGGCATTGTGCTCAGCACCTGGGCCGGCGCCAAGGGCGGGCTCGGCGCGCTGGGTTTGGTCAAGCAAGCTAAAGCCGAACTGGAAAAAGCCATCGAACTTGAGCCACAGGCGTTGGATGGCTCGGCCTACACCAGCCTGGCCAGCCTCTACTACCAGGTGCCCGGCTGGCCGATCGGCTTCGGTGACGAGGACAAGGCTGAGGCGCTGTTCAAGCAGGCGCTGGCGCTGAACCCGAACGGCATCGACCCGAACTACTTCCACGGTGATTTCCTGCTGCGTCAGAAACGCTACGGGGAAGCGCGCGCGGCGCTGGAAAAGGCCCTTGCCGCGCCCGACCGTGCGGGTCGTGAAGTCGCCGATGCCGGTCGCCGCGACGAAGCCCGCGCGCTGCTCGCGCAGGTCAAGGAAAAGCTGGAATAACCGGCTGCGGCGGCGTTGAATGCACAGCAATGCCGCAAACCCTTCAGGACGACAGGAACGACATGCGCATTCTGCTGGTGGAAGACGATCGCGCCCTCGGCGAGGGCATCCGTACCGCACTCAAGCCCGAGGGCTACACGGTGGACTGGCTGCAGGACGGCGCCAGCGCGCTGCATGCGCTGAGCCACGAGAGCTTCGAGCTGGCCATCCTCGACTTGGGCCTGCCGCGTATGGACGGTCTGGAAGTGCTCAAGCGCCTGCGCGCCAGCGCCAACCCGATCCCGGTGCTGGTACTCACCGCGCGCGATGCCACCAGCGACCGCATCGCCGGGCTGGATGCCGGCGCCGACGACTACCTGGTCAAGCCGTTCGACGTCGCCGAACTCAAGGCCCGCCTGCGCGCACTGCTCCGGCGCAGCTTCAATCGCCCTGAGCCGGTACTGGAGTACCGCGGCATCCTGCTCGACCCGGTCAATCAGCAGGTCAGCTACCAAGGCACCCCGATCAACCTGCCGCGCAAGGAATTCGTCCTGCTGCATGAGCTGATCGCCCAGCCCGGTCGCGTGCTGACCCGCGATCGGCTGCAGCAGGTGCTCTACGGCTGGGACGAGGAAGTCGAGAGCAACGCGCTGGAGGTGCATATCCATCACCTGCGCAAGAAATTCTTCCCCGAGCTCATCCGCACCGTGCGTGGGGTCGGCTATCTGGTGGACAAATGCTGAGGCGCTCTATCCGCAACCGCACCCTGGTGCTGGTGCTCGGCATCCTGCTGCTGTCGCTGAGCCTGATCTCCTGGCGCAGTTATCGCGACGCCCGCCACGAGATCGAGGAGCTGTTCGACGCCCAACTGGCGCACAGTGCTCGACTGGTGCAGGGGCTGGTGATGCGCGACATGAATCCGCAGGCCCGCAATGCGCTGCAGCAGGCGCTGGACGCCGCGGTGAATGCGCGGCGCGATCAGGGCGTGCCGGGGCACGACTACGAAACCAAGCTGGGCTTTCAGGTCTACGCCACGGATGGCAGCAGCCTGTTGCAGTCAGCCGGCGCGCCGCACGGCGCCTTGCAACGGCTGGCCGGCGCCGACTCCGCCTCACCCTTCAGCCATCTGAGCGGCGGCTATCACGACGTGCAGCTCGACGGCCATGCCTGGCGGCTGTTCCTGCTGCACGACCGCGAGGACGATCTGTGGATTCTGCTCAGCGAGCGCGGCGACGTACGCGGCGAGCTGGTCGGCAAGATCGCCCGGCGCAGCCTGCTGCCGGACCTCATCGGCCTGCCGCTGCTGGCCCTGCTGATCTGGCTGGCGGTGGGCTGGGGTCTGCGGCCGCTGGCGCACATGGCGCAGCTTCTGAAGAGTCGCGATCCGGACAACCTCGCGCCGCTGCTGCTGGCGCCGCTGCCGCAGGAGCTGGAGCCGGTGGCCGCCTCGCTGAATCGCCTGCTGCAGCAGGTCAATCAACTGGTCGAGCGGGAAAAACGCTTCATCGCCGACGCCGCCCATGAGCTGCGCACCCCGCTGGCCGTACTGCGCATCCATGCGCAGAACGCGCAACAGGCCGAGCAGCCGGAGGACCGTGAGGCCGCCCTGCAGCAACTGCTGACCGGCGTCGATCGCACCACCCGTGTGGTCACCCAACTGCTCACGCTCGCCCGCCTGGAACCCAATGCGCAGCCGCGGCATCCACAGCAGCTGGACCTGCTGCCGCTGTGCCGCGAATGCCTCGCCGAGCTGACGCCGCTGGCCCTGGCGCGCGATCAGGAACTGACGCTGGAGGCTGACGACGTGGCCGATCACCGGCTTCCCGGCGATGCCGCCGCGCTCGCCACGCTGCTGCAGAATCTGGTCGGCAATGCCCTGCAGTACACGCCCGACGGCGGGCAGATTCAGGTCAGCCTCCAGACCATGGAAGACGGCGTCAGCCTGTGCGTGGATGACAGCGGTCCGGGCGTGCCGGCAGCGCAGCGCGACAAACTGTTCGAGCGCTTCTACCGCCAGGGCGACGGCCAGGGCGCGGGGCTCGGCCTGGCCATCGTCGCACGCATCGCCGAACTGCACGGCGCGACCATCGAACTGGCGGACTCACCGCTCGGCGGGCTGCAGGTCGCCGTGCACCTGCCCCGCCAGTCACACCACTAGCCCAGACCGACCAGCGGCGAGCTGCCGCGACCGTCCGCCGCAGGCGCAACGGGCATTCGCTAAGGTTCGCTTAAGGCTGGCGCCCTAGACTGCCGACATTCCCCTACTCGGAGTGAGTGAAATGACTGCATCGAACCCTCTGGCACGCTACGGTCGCCTGAGCATTGCCCTGCACTGGCTGATGCTGCTGTTGATCGCAGCGGTCTACGCGACCATCGAACTCAAGGGCAATTTCGCCAAGGGCAGTGAACCGCGCGAACTGCTCAAACACTGGCATTTCATGCTCGGCCTGACGGTGTTTGCACTGGTCTGGCTGCGCTTGGTTGCGCGCTGGCTGCATCCCGCACCCAAAGCGGTCGCCGGGGCCGGCTGGGAACGCGCGCTGGCCAAGCTGATGCACCTGGCGCTGTACGGACTGATGATTGGCCTGCCACTGCTCGGCTGGCTGACCCTGAGCGCGGCGGACAAGCCGATTCCCTTCTTCGGCCTTGAGCTGCCGGCGCTGATCGGCGCCAACAAGGAGCTGGCCGGCGAGTTCAAGGAGCTGCATGAAACGCTGGCGGTGGCCGGCTACTGGCTGATCGGCCTGCACGCGGCGGCGGCCTTGTTCCACCAATACGTGCGCCGCGACGGCACCCTGTTGCGCATGCTGCCGCAGCGCCACCAGGCCTGAGGCGCAGACACGAAAACGCCCGGTCGACTCATCATCGACCGGGCGTTTTCATGGGTCAGCCGAGCAGTTCGCTGAACGGCAGATACTCCACCGTCTCACCCTCTTCCAGCGTGCGGTTGCGCTCGACGATGGCCAGGCCTTCGGCCCAGCTCGCTGAGGTCAGCATCGCTGAGCCCTGACGCGGATGCAGGCACACGCGCATCTCGCCATCGACCTGCTCCAGCCGCGCGCGCAGGTACTGGCGGCGGTTGTTCGGCTTGCGCCAGGCGAAGCCGGCGGTCAGGCGCAGCGGCTTGGGCAGCACCTCGGTGCAACCCTGGGCACTGAGCAGGAACGGCCGCGCCACCACCAGCGAGGTGATCAGCGCCGCCGCCGGATTGCCGGGCAGGCCGATCCACGGCTTGCCATTGACCTCGCCAAACGCCAGCGGCTTGCCCGGCTGGATCGCCAGACGCCACATGTGCAGCTCGCCCAGTTCGCGAATGGCCTGCTTGAGATGATCCTCCTCGCCGACCGAGACGCCACCGGAGGTGATCAGCATGTCCCATTCGGAGGCGGCCAACGCCAGGGCGTCACGGCTGGCGGCCAGTTCGTCGACGAGGATTTCGTAGTCGTGAACCTCCATTCCGAGGCTGCGCAGCACGCTGAGCAGACAGTAGCGATTGGAGTTGTAGATCTGCCCGGGCGCCAGCGGCTCGCCGGGTTCGCGCAATTCGTTGCCGCTGGAGAGCAAACCGATGCGCAGGCGCCGATAGACCGCGACGCGGGCCACGCCGAAGCTCGCCAGCAGACCGATCTCCTGCGGGCGCAGACGCTTGCCGGCCTGCAGCACGGGGGCGCCGGCCTGCAGTTCCTCGCCCTGACGACGCACATGGGCGCCCTGGGTAACGCCGGGGAAATGCACGCGATCGGCCTCGATCTGACAATCCTCCTGCGCCACCACGGTGTCGGCGCCCGGCGGCAGCGGCGCGCCGGTGAAGATGCGCACGGCGTGGCCAGCAGGCAGTTGCTGGTCGGCGGCATCACCAGCGGCGATGCGCCCGGCCAGCGGCAGCCAGCCGCCTTCCGCCGGCAGATCGGCAGCGCGCAGGGCGTAGCCGTCCATCGCGCTGTTGTCCCAGGCTGGCACCGGGAAAGGTGCGTCGAGCGACTCGGCCAGCACCCGGCCAAGAGCATCGGACAAGGCGACGTGTTCCACCGGCGGCAGCGCCGGCACCCGCGCCAGCAGTTCGCCGATGGCCTCGTCGACCGGCTTCAGGCCACTGGTGTCGCAGCCACAGGCGCTCATGAGCGTGGCCCGCAGTACTCGACCGCGGAAGCCTTGAGGTGCGGCACGAAGTTGCAGGGCTTGGTGCGGCTGTCCAGCTGTTCGACGAGGATCTTGTTCCAGGCGGTACGGCAGGCGTTGGTCGAGCCCGGCAGGCAGCAGACCAGGGTGCCGTTGCTCATGCCGGCCAGCGCGCGGGACTGCACGGTGGAGGTGCCGATCTCGCCCAGCGAAACGTAGCGGAACAGTTCGCCGAAGCCATCGACGTCTTTGTCCAGCAGCGGCTGTACCGCCTGAGGAGTGTTGTCGCGGGCGGTGAAGCCGGTACCACCGGTCACCAGCACGACCTGCACGTTCTCGCTGGCAATCCAGCTGCAGACGCGGGCGCGGATCTGCCAGACGTCGTCCTTGACGATGGCCCGCTCGGCCAGCGTATGGCCGGCGCTCTGCAGGCCGTCGATCAGCGCCTGGCCGGAGGTATCGGAATCGATGTTGCGGGTGTCGCTCACCGTGAGCACCGCAATGCTCAGGGGCTGGAATTCGGTGTTGGACAGGTGAGCCATGGCTCGAAACTCCCTTGAAGATGTGTGCGCAGGCTGCACCGGCGCCGTATGCGAACCCATTCCCCATTGGAGGTATGTCCGCGCGGCACGGGTGCCATGAGTCTGACAACGCTGCAGGCGATTGTGCGACCTGGCTCTGCGACAAGGCCCGGCTGCGGCAGCTGGGCACGTGGGTCAAACCGGGGATGCCGGTCGATGGTAGCGAATTAGACGGTTGACTCGTAGCCCATGCCGGCGCCCGCCTCAACCACCACTGGCATTCATGAAGCGCAG
>DNMQ01000221.1 GCA_003488145.1 Pseudomonas sp. | reverse complement strand
GTGGACAAGGTGCGCGAGGAACTCGGCGAAGTGCTGGAGGCGATGAGCGAGAACGATCCGCAAGCCATTGCCGAAGAGCTTGGCGATCTGCTGTTCGTCGTGGTCAACCTGGCGCGCCATCTCAAGGTCGATCCGGAGAACGCCTTGCGTGCCGCGAATGGCAAGTTCGAGCGGCGTTTTCGCTTCATCGAGCAGGCCTTGCGTGAAGCGGGGAGGCCAATCGAGAACTGCGATCTCGAAGAGCTTGACGCGCTCTGGGGCGAGGCGAAGAAGGCCGAACGATCACCGTCCTGCGCCTAACTGCACTTTCCGGGTGGATGTGGCTTTTCACATCCACCACAATGCCGCTCGGTGGAGCGAAGCAGCATTGCCACCGGCGCCCAACTTGAATTCATGACGAGACGAGCCGAAACATGAGTCTTTCCCTCCGTGACCAGTTGCTCAAAGCCGGGCTGGTCAACGAAAAGCAGGCCAAGCAGGCCGTCAAGCAGAAGCAGAAGCAGCAGCGCCTGGAGAAGAAAGGCCAGGTCGAGAAGGACGATTCGCAGCGCGAAGCGTCACTGAAGGCGCAGGCGGAAAAGATCGCCCGCGATCAGGAGCTCAACCGCCAGCAGCAGCAAAAGGCCGAACAGAAGGCCCGTACAGCGCAGATCAAGCAGTTGATCGAGACCAGCCGTCTGCCGAAGCTGACCACCGAGGATTACTACAACTTCGTCGACGACAAGAAGGTCAAGCGGCTGCCGGTGAACAAGCTGATGCGTGAAAAGCTGGCCAGCGGCTCGCTGGCAATCGTTCGTCATGGCGGCGGCTATGAAGTGATCCCGCGTGAAGCGGCGCTTAAGATTCAGGAGCGCGACCCGCAGCGGGTGGTGCAGCTCAACATCCGCACCGAAGAGCCGGATGCCGACGATCCCTACGCCGCCTATCAGGTGCCGGACGACCTGATGTGGTAATCCGCTGGGGCAGGTCGGCCGCCCGACGGAAGGTTGGATAGAAAGCGCCTGCCCCGACCTCTACTACAGACCAGCCCGCAGCTGCGGGTTAATGCAGTGGAGGACGTTATGGACGCTCGATCGAATCGCTATTCCCACGCCGCCGAAACCGATGGCTGGCACGCCGCCGGCATTCCGGGTGATCCGGAGGAGCCAGGCGTTCCCACCCAGCCGTCCGAGCCCGGCGAGCCCACCGTGCCCGATCAGCCACCGCCAGCTCCGGTGGCATAAGCCGGCCGACCGTCCCTTTCTTGCGTGACGGCGTCGCAGCGCTCCGGCGCCGCGATGACGTCTTACTCGCCGAACGGGTAAGTATCCGGTACGACGCTCGCATCGATGTCCTGCGGGCCGATGGGCGTCACCGCCTGCGTCTGGTCGAACCAGATCAACGCATCGAACTGCTCGGCAAGGATGGCGCGGAAGTAGTGACTCTGTCGCTCGGTCAGCGGCCGGTAGATGACGCCAATCGCACGCTCAAGCCGCGGATGGCTGAGCGCCTTGCGAAATTCGCCGCCATCATCGCGCCAGTCGGTCAGCGAGGCCGGCACGCCGGCGCGCAGGAAAAGCTGCTCCCAGCTGTCCGACCGTGACGGAATGACCTGCTTGATTTGCATCGGTTCGTCCCAGTTGGCCGCCGCGGCCACCTCGCCGCGATCGGTTGCCATGCCGATCAGCACTGCATCGCGACCGAAGGCGGTGCGGCAGAGTTCGCCGATGTTGAACTCGCCACCCCAGCCCATCGAAGTCGCCGCAGCATTGCCGATATGCGAGTTGTGCGCCCAGATTACCGCTTTCGCGTTTGCCCCGCGGTGGTCGAGCAGAGCCTGCAGGGTGTCGAACATGTGGCGGTCGCGCAGATTCCAGGATTCTGTCGAGCCGCGGTACATCGCCCGGTAGTAACTCTCCGCGGCCAGTACCACCCGCGCGTTGCGTTCGGCGTTGAAGAAGCGTTCACCATCCTGGCCGATGTATTCGAGACGCTGGGCGAGGAGGGCCTGCAGCTGTTCGATCACTGCCTTTTCGCAGGTTGGCTGGCCGAGCATGACGTTTCGACCGTAGTCGGCCGGGTCTTCATGCCAGGGGCTCAGACAGCCATAGCGCTGGCGCGCATCCGCCGCGGCTTCAGGGTCGGTGTGGTCGAGGTAACGCAGCACCTCGCGGATCGAGCTGCCTAGGCTGTAAACGTCCAGGCCGCGAAACTCGACGCGCCGTGCGGCATCAAGTGCAGCATTGTGCTCGTGCAGCCAGCGGACAAAAGCGTCGACTTCGCGATTGCGCCACATCCAGGTCGGGAAGCGTTTGAAGGCATCCTCTGTCCAGGCGACCGATTCACGCTGGCGACAGTAGCAGTCGATTCGCGCGGCATCGGGCCAATCCGCCTCGACCGCGACGATGGAAAAACCATGGCGCTCGATCAGGCGCCGGGTGATCGCGGCCCGGGCGCGGTAGAACTCAGAGGTGCCGTGGCTGGCTTCGCCGATCAGCACCACCCGAGCGTCGGCGAAGCGTTCGAATGCATCGGCGAAGCGCGGGCCATCCAGAGCGGGCAGCGGTTCGGCGTGCTGGCGCAGCAAGCTCACCAAATGCTCTTCGGACGGTTTGGTAATGCGTAGAGGCGAGGCATTCATATTCCCGACTCCATGGTGTTTGCATACGGATGACCGGGGCGTCCGCATGGTTGTTCCTGGCAATTCAATTAAAGCTGCTAACTTTGAAGTGAGGGACCGAACTGCCGACGCCGGATGGGTCTAAGAACTTACAAAAACCAAATTGCGCGTTATTACGCACGACGGGTTTCTTTAAGGCGAGGGGCACTTTCATGACGACTTGGATCATTGCGTACAACAAAGACGGCAACACCGCGACACTGAAGATCGACTCGGCGCACCAGCCGGATATCGATGAGGCTGTGGAGCTGGTGAGTCGCAAGGCAGAAGAGCTGTATCCGGATCAGGAGATCGAGCACGAGCACGAGCCCGATCTGGAGGACACCCCGGCCACACGCCTGGCCGAGCGTTATGGCATCACCATCACGGGCATATCCCAGGCCTGACGGGCGCAGGGCGTCTCAGCGGCCAGACCTCTCCATCCCCGATCACATAAATCTGCCAGTTGTCTTCGGCTGCCACCGTCATCGTTCCGGTGAAGTTGCCAAAGGCCGGCAGCAGGCTGAGCCGCGCTCCGATGCAGAAGCACGGCAGGCGCAGGCGCTGGCGGCCGCGGCCATGTAGCTGAAAGGCTGGATGTACGTGGCCAGCGAGTACGTGATGGGTCGGATGCGGGTCCGGCTCATGCTGCAGGGCATAGGGGCCGAGCAGTAACGGCTCGCTGACTACGCTTATGTCTAACTCGCGCGGTGGGTCGCCGGCACGGCGGTCGTGGTTGCCACGCACCAGCGTAATTTCCAGTTGCGCATGTTGCGCACGCCATTCGGCCAGACGGGCCAGCGTGGATGGTCCACGGGACTCCGGTGCATGCAGGAAATCACCGAGAAAGATCAGCTGGCAGCAGGCGTACTGCGCCAGCAGATCGTCCAGCTGGCGCAGGTTGGCATCGGTCGTGCCGTGGGGCACGGGCTGGCCCAGGCGCCGGTAGGCTGCGGCCTTGCCGAAATGTATATCTGCTATCAGCAACGCCTGCTGCTCAGGCCAGTAGACGGCCTTTTCCGCAAGCAACCAGAGCGTACTGCCGGCCAGTTCGATGGGCTGGTAAGGATTCATATGAGACATGGGCGTGCTGAGGCTAGCGTCATGGGGCGCGTTTCGGCTTCCTGAGGCGTGGCGTGCCGTCCTTGGTCTGCCGCGGTTTGCGCTTGGGCGCGGTTTCACGTTCGACCATGATGCTGGCATTCGCTTCTGGCTGATAGCCGCCGGGACCAGCCGCCTTGTCCAGCTCGGCGACCACGCGGCGGATGCGGTCGGCGAGTTTTTCCGAGGTCATGCTCTCGCGGAAACGTTCGACCATCAACGGGAAAGCCAGGGGTGTCGTGCGTTTGACCTGGTGTATGTCCAGCTGTCGTTGCTGCAACCGCTTCAGTGTCTGCTGCAGCCGCTCGACCTCCAGTTCCTGACGCAGCACTTCTTCTTCGGCCTGGGTCAGCAGCAGGTTGGCCGGGTCGTACTGGCGGAAGACGTCAAAGAACAGTCCGCTGGAAGCCTGCAGCTGATGCGCGCTTTTCTGCGCTCCGGGGTAGCCGGAAAACACCAAACCTGCGATGCGCGCGATCTCACGAAAACGGCGGCGCGCCAGCTCACTGGCATTGAGGCTGGCGAGCACGTCTTGCAGCAGGTCGTTTTCACTGAAAAGCGCCGGCGTCAGCCAGTGCAGCCAGTCCACCTCGGTGGCCGAAAGCAGTTCGAAGCCATAGTCGTTGACCGCGATGGAAAAGGTCAGCGGCTGCCGTTGGCCCATGCGCCAGGCCAGCAGGCTGGCCAGGCCCAGGTGCACATGGCGCCCGGCGAAGGGGTAGAGGAACAGGTGCCAGCCTTCGCGGGACTTCATCACCTCGGCCAGCAAGGTGGTCTTGGTGGGCAGCGCCGACCAGTCCATCTGGACGCGAAGCAGCGGTTCGACCAGGCGCATTTCGGGCGTGCTGAACTGCTCGCGCGAGGCAGCACCGAGCTGCTCGACCACGGCATCGGCCAGCTCGCTGGATAGCGGCATGCGCCCGCCGTTCCAGCGCGGCACGGCAGCCTTCTTGCCCGTCGCGCGGCTGACGTAGGCGGTCATGTTCTCGACCCGCACCAGTTCCAGCAGGCGACCGCCGAAGAGAAAGTTATCGCCGGGGCGCAGGCGCGCGATGAAACCTTCCTCGATGCTGCCCAGCGAACGCCCGCTGCCGCCCTTGGCCCAGAACTTCACCGTCAGGCTGGCGTCGCTGACGATGGTGCCGATGCTCATACGATGGCGCAGCGCCACGCGGCGACTGGGTACTTTCCAGAGGCCGGTGTCGTCCGGCTCCACACGCTGGTAATCCGGGTAGGCGGTCAGGGAATGCCCGCCGTGCCGCACGAAGGCCAGCGCCCATTGCCAGTGATCGCCAGTGAGATCGCGGTACGACCAGGCCTGCCTAACCTCATCGAACAATTCTTCCGGACGAAACCCACCGCCCAGCGCCATGCTCACCAGGTGCTGCACCAGTACGTCCAGTGGTCGATGGGGCGCGCTGCGGGCTTCGATGCGGCGTTCGGCGATCGCGATCTGGGCGGCAGCGGCTTCCACAACTTCGACGCTGTGTGTAGGCACCAGCGTGACGCGGGAAGTCCGACCCGGCGCATGCCCGGAGCGACCGGCCCGCTGCATCAGCCGAGCCACGCCCTTGGGCGAACCGATCTGCAGGACCCGCTCGACGGGTAAAAAATCGACGCCGAGATCCAGGCTCGAGGTGCAGACCACCGCTTTCAGCGCACCTTGTTTGAGGCCCAGCTCCACCCAGTCGCGTACCTCGCGAGCGAGCGAGCCGTGGTGCAACGCGATCAGCCCGGCCCAGTCCGGCCGCGCGCCGAGGATCGCCTGGTACCAGATTTCCGACTGGGAGCGGGTATTGGTAAAGACCAGCGTTGTGGCAGCCGAGTCGATCTGCTCGACCACTTGCGGCAGCATGCGCAGCCCGAGATGGCCGGCCCATGGGAAGCGTTCGATGCTCGGCGGCAGCAAGGTATCGACACGCAGATCCTTGTCGACCCGACCTTGCACCAGCTTGCCGCGCCCCGGATGCAACAACACCTCCAGCGCATGGGGCTGGTTGCCGAGGGTCGCCGACAGCCCCCACACGATGAGCTCCGGCATCCACTGACGAAGCCGCGCCAGCGCCAGTTGCAGCTGCACGCCACGCTTATTGCCCAGCAGCTCATGCCACTCGTCCACCACCAGCATGCGCAGGCCCGAGAAGGCCTGGCGCGCATCGGCACGGGTCAGCAGCAGGGTCAGGCTTTCCGGTGTGGTCACCAGCGCGGTGGGTAGCCGTCTTCCCTGGCGCGCGCGTTCTGAACTGCTGGTGTCGCCGGTACGCAGGCCGATGCTCCAGTTGATCTCGAGGTCTTCTAACGGTGCTTGCAGAGCACGCGCGGTATCGGCCGCCAATGCGCGCATCGGGGTGATCCAGAGCACCGTCAAAGGCGCTGGCTTGTCCGTCGCGCTGGAAGAGGGTGCCTTGGTCGCAAAGCGATTCAGGGCTCCGAGCCAGACAGCGTAGGTCTTGCCGGAGCCGGTGGTGGCGTGCAGCAGCCCCGATTCACCATGGTCTATCGCTTGCCACACCTCCTGCTGGAACGGGAAGGGTTGCCAGGCACGGCTGGAAAACCAGCCCGCAGCGAGGCTCTCAGCCCCGTCCTTCACCCCCTCTCCCGGAGGGAGAGGGGAGTGATCGTGTGGCTGCTCGGCATCTTCGCCTGGCACTGCTCCGCTCTTGCTCCCTCTCCTTCTGGGAGAGGGTTGGGGTGAGGGCTGAGCGGGTGCCGGGTGCCTTGGTTTCATCCCAGCAATTCCCGCAGGGTGGTCAGGGTATCGGCCTCATCCACCGGCTTGTCGAGGCGCCAGCGCAGCATGCGGGGGAAGCGCACGGCGATGCCGCTTTTGTGCCGGCTGCTGGCGGCGATGCCTTCGAAGCCCAGCTCGAACACCAGAGTCGGCGTCACGCTGCGCACGGGGCCGAACTTCTCCACGGTTGTCTTGCGCACGATGGCGTCGACTTTGCGCATCTCCTCGTCGGTAAGCCCGGAATACGCCTTGGCGAAGGGCACCAGCTTGCGCTCCGGGTCGCCCGGCTCGCCGTCCCAGACGGCAAAGGTGTAATCGGTGTAGAGGCTGGCGCGGCGGCCATGACCGCGCTGGGCATAGATCAGCACGGCATCGACGGAGTAGGGGTCGATCTTCCATTTCCACCAGACGCCGACGTCCTTGGTCCGACCGACGCCGTACTGGGCGGCGCGCGCCTTGATCATCATGCCTTCCACGCCCAACGAGCGGGAGGATTCGCGCTGGCGGGCCAGGTCCTGCCAATCCGTTCCACTCACCAGCGGCGAAAGCATCAGCTGCGGGCTGGGGCATTGGCCTACGACCGCCTCGAGCTGCTGGCGGCGTTCGCGGTGCTCGCGCTGCCGCCAGTCGTCGCCCTGCCATTCCAGCAGGTCGTAGGCGAGCACCGCCACCGGCGCATCCTGCAGTACCTTGGCGGTCAGGTTCTTGCGGCCGATGCGCTGTTGCAACAGGGCGAAGGGTTGTACGCCGAAGCGTTCGGTTGTGTCGGTATCACCGCGGTCCGGCTGCTCGAAGAGTTCGGTTGCTGGGTCGCCCGGCGCGTGCTTCCAGACCAGGATCTCGCCGTCGATCACCGTGCCATCCGGCAGTTCGCTGGCCAGCTCGCAGAGTTCCGGGAAGCGCTCGCTGACCAGCTCTTCGCCACGCGACCAGACCCAGATCTGCCCGTCGCGCTTGACCAGCTGGGCGCGGATGCCGTCCCACTTCCATTCGACGAACCAGTTCTCCGGCGCGCTGAGCAGGGTGTCGAACTCCTCGACCGGGGCCTGCAGCGGATGGGCGAGAAAGAAGGGGTAGGGCTGGCCGCCGCGCTGCGCATGTTCGTGTTCGGACTCGTCGGCAATCAGCGCGAGGTAGCCTTCGGCGCTGGGACGGTGCGAAAGGTCGGTATAGCCAACCAGCCGCTGCGCGACCCGTTTCGGATCGAGATCGACCAGCGAGGCCAGCGCACGGGTGACCAGCAATTTCGAGACGCCCACACGAAAGGCGCCGGTGATCAGTTTGATGCAGACCATCAGGCTGAGCCGGTCCAGCTGCGCCCATAGTGCCGGCAAGCGCTCTGCCAGCTCCTCTGGTGGCAGACCGCGCAAGGGCAGTAGCTTGTCCTGCATCCATACGGCGAGGCCATCGTCGGAGCTGTGCTTGGCCTCGGGCATCAGCAGCGAGATGGTTTCGGCCATATCACCGACGGCCTGATAGCTTTCCTCGAACAGCCATTCCGGTAGCGCAGAAACTTTCATGGCGGTTTCGCGCAATACCTTGGTCGGCACAAGTTGGCGAGGTCGACCGCCGGAAAGGAAGTAGACCGCCCAGGCGGCGTCGGCCGGATCGGCCTCGCGGAAATAGTCGCGCATTGCCGCGAGCTTGGCGTTGCTCGAGGTGGTCGCGTCGAGGCGGCTATAGAGAGTGGCGAAGGCTTTCATGCGGCGCCTCCGTACCGGTGTGGTGCGGCCGGTTTGCGCGCAAGCTCGCTCCTACAAGGCGGCGTGGTGATCCGCCTAGTCATTCGGCCTCCTGGGTGTTCGCGTCGTCTTCGTCGCCATATTCGGTCTCGAAGGCCTGCGCATCGAGCCCGCGCATCTCACGCAGATAACGGACCAGGATCGGAACGGAACCGTGGGTGACCATCACCCGCTCGGCGCCTGTCTGCTCGATGGCCCAGAGTAGGCCCGGCCAGTCGGCGTGATCGGAGAGCACGAACCCACGGTCGACCCCGCGTCGACGGCGGGTGCCGCGCAGCATCATCCAGCCGCTGGCGAAAGCATCGGCGTAGTCGCCGAAACGACGCATCCAGGTGCTGCCGCCAGCTGACGGCGGGGCGAGGATGATGGCGTGCTTCAGGCGCGGGTCGCCCTTTTTCAGGTCGCCGGCATAAACGGTCGGTGGAAGATAGACACCGCCTTCGCGATAGACCTTGTTCAGTGGCTCCACAGCGCCATGGACGACGATGGTGCCGATGCTCTCATCCAAGCCGTGAAGGATGCGCTGCGCCTTGCCGAAGGCGTAGCAGAACAGCACCGAGGCTCGCCCGGCCGCGGCGTTGGCGCGCCACCAGTCATTGATGTCGCGGAATACCTCGGCCTGGGACGGCCATTTGTAGATCGGCAAACCGAAGGTCGATTCGGTAATGAAGGTGTGGCAGCGCACCGGCTCGAACGGGGCGCAGGTGCCGTCCGGCTCGACCTTGTAGTCGCCNNCTGAGCTTTACGCCGTGATGTTCGATGGACTCACCGTAGGCCAGCGTTTGCAGCGGCATATCGGCGGCGATGCGTGAACGCAGAATGCCTTCGCTTTCGCTTGAAGCCAGGTAATGGCCCATGCCCCAGCGCGCGTGGTCGCCGTGGGCGTGGGTGATGACGGCGCGATCGACCGGACGCCAGGGATCGATGTAGAAATCACCGGGTGGGCAGTAGAGGCCTTCGGGACGAGCAACGACAAGATCCATGACGACTGGCAGTTCGATGGGCTTGCAGGGTTGGAGCCCGGCGAGGCATTTGGAGTTCGCTCGCCAGGCTATGGCAGGGGCAGGCCCGTTCAATGAACGGGCTGCCGGGCTGGTCGGAAATCAGCGGATTCGTCCTTCCTCCAACTGCAGGTTCTCCTTGGCGAAGTCGTCCA
>DNMQ01000220.1 GCA_003488145.1 Pseudomonas sp. | reverse complement strand
ACGTTGCGCAGGTTGTTGCCACGTGCGCCCTTGAGCTTGAGCAGCATCTTCGGATCACGGCGAGTGCGCTCAGGCCGATAGTTGATCTTCACCCGGCCAGAGAGGTACTTGCCGGTCAGCGAATCCGGGTGCGCCATCACCTCGTCAGGTGTGCCTTCAGCGACGATGCGGCCGCCATGTATGCCGGCACCTGGACCGATGTCTACGACATAGTCGGCGAGACGGATCGCATCCTCGTCATGCTCCACGACGATCACCGTATTGCCGATGTCGCGCAGGTGGCGAAGGGTGCCCAGCAAGCGTTCGTTGTCGCGCTGATGCAGGCCGATCGAAGGTTCGTCGAGGATATACATCACCCCAACCAGGCCGGCGCCGATCTGACTGGCCAGGCGAATACGCTGGGCTTCGCCGCCGGACAGGGTGTCGGCGCTGCGATCCAGGGTCAGATAATCCAGGCCGACGTTGACCAGGAACTGCAGGCGTTCGCGGATCTCCTTGAGAATCTTGTCGGCGATCTCGCCGCGTCGTCCGCTGAGCGAGAGGGCGCCGAAGTAGTCGGTGGCGTCGCCGATGGGCATGGCCGTGACCGCAGGCAGGGTCTTGTCGCCAACCCACACGTGGCGTGCTTCGCGGCGCAGACGCGTGCCGCGACAGTCCGGGCAGGGCTGGGTGCTCAGGTATTTGGCGAGCTCTTCGCGAACCGAATTGGATTCGGTTTCGCGGTAGCGGCGTTCCAGGTTGGGAACGATGCCTTCGAACGGGTGCGAACGCTTGACGATATCGCCGCGGTCGTTGAGGTAGCGGAACTCGACATTCTCACGGCCGCTGCCGCGCAGGATGGACTTCTGATGATCGGCGGCCAGTGAGTCGAAAGGCTCGTCGAGGCTGAAGCCATAATGCGAGGCCAGTGAGCCGAGCATCTGGAAATAGTAAACGTTGCGCCGGTCCCAGCCGCGTATGGCGCCTTCGGCCAAGGTCAGCTCGCCATTGACCAGGCGCTTGGCGTCGAAGAACTGCTTCACGCCCAGGCCGTCACAGGTGGGGCAGGCGCCGGCTGGGTTGTTGAAGGAGAACAGCTTGGGTTCAAGCTCGCTGATCGAGTGGCCGCAGATCGGGCAGGCGAAGCGTGCGGAGAAGATCATTTCCTCGCTGTCGTCGTCCTCTTCCATGGAGGCGACCAGGGCGATGCCATCGGCCAGCTTGAGCGCCGTTTCGAAGGATTCGGCCAGGCGCTGCTGCAGGTCGCCGCGAACCTTGAAGCGATCCACCACCACGTCGATCGAGTGCTTCTTCTGCTTGTCCAGCTTGGGTAGCTCGTCGAGTTCGTACAGCCGCCCGTTGACGCGGGCGCGCACGAAACCCTGAGCACGCAGTTCGTCGAACACGGCCAGGTGCTCGCCCTTGCGTTCGCGGATGACCGGGGCCAGCAGCATCAGCTTGCGGCCTTCGGGCAGTGCCAGCACCTGGTCGACCATCTGGCTGACCGTCTGCGCTTCCAGCGGGGCATCGTGATCTGGACAGCGCGGCGTGCCGACCCGCGCATAGAGCAGACGCAGGTAGTCGTAGATCTCGGTGATGGTGCCCACGGTGGAGCGCGGGTTGTGCGAGGTCGATTTCTGCTCGATGGAGATCGCCGGGGAGAGTCCCTCGATGGTGTCGACGTCGGGCTTTTCCATCATCGAGAGGAACTGGCGCGCATACGCCGAAAGCGATTCGACGTAACGGCGTTGGCCTTCTGCGTAGAGAGTGTCGAATGCCAACGATGATTTGCCAGAACCGGACAAGCCGGTGATGACGATCAGCTTGTCGCGCGGCAGGGTGAGGTCGATGTTCTTCAGGTTGTGGGTGCGGGCACCACGAATCAGAATCTTGTCCAAAACAGCCTCGCGTGGCGGGCGGAAACCCGAAAGTATACGGCCGGGGTGATAGTCGCGGCAAAATCGCGCGCCTGTGCCGAACAGGGTAGGGCTGCTAGAATCGCCGCCGGTTCATACAAGCGAGACCCTCCATGCAGGACCCCTACAGCGAGCGCATGAGCGCCAGCGAGACACGCGCAGCTTCCGGGCTGGCCCTGGTTTTCGCGTTTCGCATGCTCGGCATGTTCATGGTTTTGCCCGTGCTGGCAACCTACGGCATGGACCTGGAAGGCGCTACGCCGACCCTGATCGGCCTTGCCATCGGTGCCTATGGTTTGACCCAGGCGCTGCTGCAAATTCCCTTCGGTATTCTCTCTGACCGCATCGGGCGCCTGCCGATCATCTATTTCGGTCTGGCGATCTTCGCCGCCGGCGCGGTTCTGGCGGCGATGTCCGACAGCATCTGGGGCGTGGTCGCGGGGCGGGTGCTGCAGGGCGCCGGCGCGATCTCCGCCGCGGTGATGGCGTTGCTGTCCGACCTGACCCGCGAGCAACACCGGACCAAGGCGATGGCGCTGATCGGGGTGAGCATCGGCTTCTCCTTTGCCGTGGCCATGATCATCGGCCCCCTGTTGACGCGTGCCTTCGGTCTTTCCGGGTTGTTCTGGGTGACGGCGGCGATGGCAGTGGTTGGCGGGCTCATCGTTGCGCTGCTGCCCAAGGCCCAGGCCCATGTCCGTCATCGGGAATCCGGGGTCGCCCGGCAGGCGCTGGGTCTGACGCTGCGTCATCCAGACCTGCTGCGCCTGGATTTCAGCATCCTGGCGTTACACGCGATTCTCATGGCGAGCTTCGTCGCGCTGCCGCTGGCGCTGGTGGAGCAGGGCGCATTGCCCAAGGACGAGCATTGGTGGGTCTACCTGACCGCGCTGCTGATCGGCTTCTTCGGCATGATTCCGTTCATCATCTATGGCGAGAAGAAGCGCCAGATGCGCCGCGTGCTGCTCGGTGCCGTCTGTGCGCTGCTGCTGTGCGAGCTGTTCTTCTGGTGGTTCGGCAACGGCCTGTGGATGCTGGTGGTGGGCATGGTTGCCTTCTTCGTCGCCTTCAATCTGCTTGAGGCGTCGTTGCCGTCGCTGATCAGCAAGGTGGCGCCGGCAGGTGGCAAGGGCACCGCCATGGGGGTCTACTCCACCAGTCAGTTCCTCGGTGCCGGCCTGGGCGGCGTCCTGGGCGGCATGCTCTATCAGCAGGGCGGGCTGGCCCTGGTGTTCGCTGGCTGCGCGGCACTCTGCGCACTGTGGTTCGTGATCGCCTTCAGCATGCGCGAGCCTCCCTATGTCACCAGCCTGCGCCTGCCGCTTTCGGCCGGCGCGCTGAGCAACACCCGGCTCGAGGCCGACCTGCTGCACGTGCCCGGCGTGAGCGATGTGCTGATCGTGCTCGACGAGGCGGCGGCCTATGTGAAGGTCGATACCCTGGTGCTGGATCGCGACGCGCTGGATCGTTTGGTCGCCTGACCAACACGACGCTCGTCGTGGCCGTGGTGCTGCGCACGGCGACGCAACTTGCTGGCGCGTTGGTTGGTTGTCAGGGGTGGCTGAGGTAAGATTCGCGGTCATCGGGTCTCCTGGTAGCAGGATCGCCATCGGTGAGCCCACTTAAATTCAATGTTCCAAGAGGAGTTACCCATGGCCAGAGGGGTGAATAAAGTCATCTTGATCGGCAATGTCGGCGGCGACCCGGAAACCCGCTACATGCCCAATGGCAATGCGGTGACCAACATCACGCTGGCCACCACCGACAGCTGGAAGGACAAGCAGACCGGTCAGCTTCAGGAGCGTACCGAGTGGCATCGCGTGGTGTTGTTCGGCAAGGTTGCCGAGATCGCCGGCGAATACCTGCGCAAGGGTTCGCAATGCTACATCGAGGGACGCCTGCAGACCCGCGAGTGGGAGAAGGACGGCGTCAAGCGCTACACCACCGAAATAGTCGTCGACATGAACGGCACCATGCAGCTGCTCGGTGGCCGTGGCGGCAGTTCCGACGATGCGCCGCGTCAGGCTCGCCCGCAGCAGCGTGAGCCGCAGCAGACGCCGCGCCCGCAGGCCCAGCCGCAGCAGCCCGCTGCGCGGCAGCAGCCGGCACCGGACTACGACAGCTTCGACGACGACATCCCCTTCTAGAGTTATCTGAATGCGAATGCGCCTGATGCTGTTGGGCGGCGGCAATGCCCTGGGCCAGGCGCTCATCCGCCTCGGCGCCGAGGAAGACATCGGCTTCCTCGCACCGCGACCGCCCGCTCAGGGCTGGGACGCCGCCAGTCTTACCCAGTTGCTCGACGACAACCGTCCGGATGTCGTGGTCAACCTTGCCTACTATTACGACTGGTTCCAGAGCGGACAGCCCAACGAGCCGGCGCTCGCCGCACAGGAGCGTGCGGTCGAGCGGCTCGCCGAACTCTGTCAGCACCATGATTTCGTCCTGTTGCAGCCATCGAGCTACCGGGTATTCGACGGTGCCCGAACCACGGCCTATAGCGAAAAGGACGAGGTGGCGCCGCTGGATGCACGAGGCGGGGCGCTGTGGCGCATCGAGCAGAGTGTGCGTTCGCTATGCCCGCGACATGTCCTGCTGCGTTTTGGCTGGTTGCTCGATGACAGTCGGGACGGTGTTCTAGGGCGCGTGCTGCAACGACTCGAGCAGAGCGAGGCGATACTGCTGGCGGATGACCGGCGCGGCAATCCGACACCTGTCGACGATGCCGCGCGCGTGATCCTTGCGGTATTGAAGCAGCTCGACTGCCAGGCTCCGCTGTGGGGTACCTATCACTACGGCGGACATGAGGCTTCCACCCCGTTGCTGGTCGCCCAGGCGTTGCTCGGCGAGGCCGGCAAGTATCGCGACGTCACAACGGCGAATCTGACGGCCGTGGCGCATGCCGCTTGTTCGGATGCCGCAGCCGAACCGCAGCACGGCGTACTCGCCTGCAAGAAGATTTTCACCACTTTCGGCATCAAGCCTCGCGCTTGGCGCACCGGGTTGCCGAGCCTGTTGGAGCGCTATTACCGTCATGGCTGATGCCCCGATTCTGGTCACCGGCGGTGCCGGGTTCATTGGCTCGAACCTGGTCGATGCGTTGCTGGCGCGCGGCTATGCCGTTCGTGTGCTGGACAATCTCTCGACCGGCAAGCGCGAAAACCTGCCGCAAGATACGCGCGTCGAACTGATCGTCGGCGATGTCGCCGATGCCGGCTGCGTGCGTCGTGCGGTGCAGGGATGTCGGGCGGTGGTGCATCTGGCCGCGGTGGCGTCGGTGCAGGCGTCGGTGGATGATCCATTCGGTACGCACCAGAGCAACCTGATTGGCACGCTCAATCTGTGTGAGGCGATGCGCGAGTCGGGTGTGAAACGTGTGCTGTTCGCCTCGAGCGCAGCGGTCTATGGCAACAACGGCGAAGGCCATGCTATCGATGAGGACACGCCGAAGGCGCCCCTGACACCCTATGCCGCGGACAAGCTGGCCAGCGAGCACTACCTGGATTTCTATCGGCGCCAGCATGGCCTGGAGCCGGTGGTGTTCCGCTTCTTCAATATCTTCGGGCCGCGGCAGGATCCATCGTCACCGTATTCCGGTGTGATCAGCATCTTCACCGAGCGGGCGCAGAAGGGTTTGCCGATTGCGGTGTTCGGCGATGGAGAGCAGACGCGCGATTTTCTCTACGTTGCCGATCTGGTCGAGGTGTTGGTGCAGGCGCTGGAGTCGCCCGAGGCGGTGGAGGGCGCGGTGAATGTTGGGCTGAATCAGGCCACTTCGCTGAATCAGCTGCTGGCGGCCATCGGTGACGTGTTGGGCGGGCTTCCCGAGGTGAGCTATCAGGCCGCGCGGCCGGGGGATATTCGTCATTCGCGGGCGAATAATGCCCGGCTAGTGCAGCGCTATCGTCTGCCGGAGCCGCCGACCGGCATGCGGGAAGGGTTGGCGAAGCTGCTGGGTTTGTAGGTTGCGAGCTGTGAAAACACAAAAGGCGCCCTAGGCGCCTTTTGTTGATCTACGATCCGGCTGGGCCGGTTACGTCAGAACTTGTAGCCGAGACCGACCATGTAGACGAAGGGGTCTACGTCTACGTCGACCGAGACTTTGGTGGAGCCGGCGTAGGTCGTGCCAGTTGTGTCGATATCGATATAGCGAACCTGGGCGTTGAGCATGATGTTATCGGTGAGCATGTAGTCCATGCCAACCTGAGCAGCCAGTCCCCAAGAGTCTTTCATATCCAGGCCGCGGAAGCCGGCAGCTTCTGCTTCGCTGGTCAGCTTGTCGTCAAAGAACCAAGTGTAGTTGATGCCCGCGCCAACGTAGGGCTGGAATGCGGAGGTCTTCTCAAGTGGGTAGTAAATTACGCTCAGGGTTGGCGGCAGGTGCTTGAGCTCGCCAAGCTTCAGACCGCCGAGGCCTTTGGTACCGACATCGTGGCTAAAGGGCGTTGCCGCTAGCAGCTCGATACCAACTTTGTCAGTCACCATATAGGCGAAGTTAAGGCCTAGCTGAGTGTCGCTGTTTAGGGTGGCGCCGGTGCCGCCCTGAGCTACACCACCTATTTTCACGTCACTGCTATCTTCACGCGGATCAACGGTAATAGCACCAGCGCGAACGATGATGTCCCCGGCTTCGAAAGCCTGGGCGAAGGGTGCGGCCAGCGCCAGGGCCAGCGCGGAAGCGGTGAACAGGGTCTTGCGCATGATGATGCTCCGTTTGTTGGAATGCGATTGAGCGCCATGGTAGGGACTGAGCGCTGGGGCTTTTTGATCCAGCTCAATGAAAGCCGCGTCGTCAGCTGCGACGTAATGCCCGGGTTGCTTTGCGTCAATTCACAGATGATAATGTTTCTCTTTTGAGTTAACGACCGTCTGCAAGGACCCCTCCATGCCTTCCTTCATCCCCCGCCTGTTGGCGGTTGCCGTGCTGCCGTGCTGCCTGCACCTGTATGCCGGGTCGCTCTCCGCGGCCCCGCTGGACGCTGCGCTCGATGAGAGCGAGCGCCTGTCTGCCGAAGCCAAGGCTTCGCAAGCGCGGATCGATCAGCTCGACGACGCCACGCGCGAGATGCTCACCGAGTACCGCAACGCGCTGCAGCAGACCGAAGCCCTGAAGGCCTACAACAAGCAGCTGCAGGAATTGACCGCTGCGCAGCGCAAGGAACTGGTGGGCTTCCAGCGCCAGCTGGACAGCATCGAGCGCACCCAGGAAGCGGTAACGCCGCAAATGAGTCGCATGGTCGAGGTGCTCGGCGAGTTCATCGCAGCCGACTTGCCGTTCCTGCCCGAGGAGCGCGCTGATCGCCTGGCCGGCCTGCAGGACCTGCTGCCGCGTGCCGACGTCAGTCTGGCGGAGAAGTACCGGCGCATCCTCGAGGCCTATCAGATCGAAAGCGACTACGGCCGCACACTGGAAGCCTGGCGCGGCGAACTGCCGGGCAATGGCGATTCGCGTAGCGTCGAGTTCCTCCGTCTGGGCCGGGTGATGCTCTATTACCAGACCCTCGATGCCCATGAGAGCGGCTGGTGGAATCCGCAGACGCGCAGCTGGGAAGTGCTCGATGGCAGCGCCCGACGGCCGCTGACCCAGGCCATCGCCATTGCCCGCCAGCAGCAGGCGCCCGCATATCTGCAACTGCCCGTGAAGACCCTGGCCGAGGAGGCCGCGCAATGAGCCGTCTGTTTTCCCTGTTCCTTGTCGCGCTGCTGCCGCTCACCTCTCATGCGGCGGAGCCGCTCAGTCCCGACCAGCTGCTCGAGCGCATTCGCAGCGACCGCGCGGCCGAGGTCAGCGCCATGCAGACCCGCGAGCAGGCCTTCGTGCGTGACCGTGGCGAGCAGCAGCAACTGCTGTCACGCGCACGGGCCGCCCTCGCCGAGCAGAAGGCCGAGGCCGAGCGGCTGAAGGCTGAATTCGACCGCCAGGAAGCGGAGCTTGCCGAGCAGGAAAAGCTGCTGGCACAGCGTGTCGGTCATCTCGGCGAGCTGTTCGGCGTGGTGCGGCAGAGCGCCGGCGATATCGCCGGCCAGTGGCAGGATAGCCTGCTCAATGCCCAGTATCCCGAGCGACTCAAGCAGCTGCGCAGCCTGGCCGAAAGTCGTGCCTTGCCATCAGCCGATGACCTCGATGCCTTCTGGATGACCCTCCTCGAAGACCTGGCGGCCAGCGGCCGCGTCGAGCGCGTGCAACTTCCGGTGGTGGGCACCGACGGTGCGCGCAGCGAGCAGCCGGTACTGCGTGTCGGCAGCTTCTCCGCCTTTACCAACGACGCCTTCCTGCGCTACGACGCTGATGCCGGGGAGCTGCTGGTGCCGCCGCGTCAGCCTTCCGGCACGGGCCTGATCGAGGATTACCTGAAAAGCTCCGATGCCCTGGCCACGCTGCCTGTCGACCCGAGCCGGGGTACCCTGCTGGCGCAGTTGCAGCGCCAGCCGGACCTGTGGGATCGCGTCAAGCAGGGCGGTCTGGTCGGTGGCGTGATCCTGGTGCTCGGCGCCATCGGTCTGCTGCTGGCGATCTGGCGCATG
>DNMQ01000145.1:3898-4291 GCA_003488145.1 Pseudomonas sp. | reverse complement strand
GGCGTGGCGGCGATCTGCATCGGCGGCGGCGAAGCCACCGCGATGGCCGTCGAACTGATCTGAGGAGGCACCCATGCTGCCCAATGAAGATCAAAACGCGGTCGCCGAGATGGCCCGGCAGTTCGCCCAGGAACGGCTGAAGCCCTTCGCGGAACAGTGGAGCCGCGAGCATCGCTATCCCGCCGAAGCGATTGGCGAAATGGCCACTCTCGGCTTCTTCGGCATGCTGGTGCCGGAGCAGTGGGGCGGCAGCGATACCGGCTACCTGGCCTACGCCATGGCGCTGGAAGAAATCGCCGCCGGTGACGGCGCCTGCTCGACCATCATGAGCGTGCACAACTCGGTCGGCTGCGTACCGATCCTGCGTTTCGGCAACGACCAGCAGAAGCGCGA
>DNMQ01000145.1:0-3818 GCA_003488145.1 Pseudomonas sp. | reverse complement strand
GGCAAGCGCGGTATCAGTGCCTTTATCGTGCCGACCGATAGCCCGGGTTATCAGGTGGTGCGGGTGGAGGACAAGCTCGGCCAGCACGCGTCGGATACCTGCCAGATCGCCTTCGAGGATCTGCGCGTGCCGGTGGCCAACCGGTTGGGAGAGGAAGGCGAGGGCTACCGCATTGCCCTGGCCAATCTCGAAGGCGGACGCATCGGCATCGCCGCCCAGGCAGTGGGCATGGCGCGCGCGGCGTTCGAGGCGGCGCGCGACTACGCTCGCGATCGCGAGACCTTCGGCAAGCCGATCATCGAGCACCAGGCGGTGGCCTTCCGTCTGGCCGACATGGCGACGCAGATCGCTGTTGCACGGCAGATGGTGCATCACGCCGCCGCGTTGCGCGAGGTCGGCCGGCCAGCACTGGTGGAGGCTTCGATGGCCAAGCTGTTCGCCTCGGAGATGGCGGAAAAGGTCTGTTCCGCCGCAATCCAGACCCTTGGTGGCTACGGCTACCTGTCCGACTTCCCGGTGGAGCGCATCTACCGCGACGTGCGGGTCTGCCAGATCTACGAAGGCACCAGCGATATTCAGCGCCTGGTCATCGCGCGCAACCTCGGGGGGCCGGCCTGACCTGAACCAGCTGCGCCTGCGTGCCCTGCGGCGCATCGATACGTGATTTCAGTGGTGCCGGTAGAACGCCGTTTCCTCGACCGGCACTTGCACAATAAAAACAAGATAGAGGTAGGAAACATGCAACCAGGATTGATGCAGAACGCCCCGCTGTTGATCAGCAGCATCGTCACCCACGCCGCGCGTGCGCATGGTGATCGCGAAATCGTCTCGCGGCTGGTCGACGAACCCCTCTGGCGTTATGACTATGCCGGGCTCGCCGCCCGTTCGGCGCAGGCCGCCAGCATGCTGGCCAAGCTCGGCATCGGCCCCGGCGATTGCGTGTCGTCGCTGGCCTGGAATACTCACCGTCACTACGAGCTGTTCTTCGCCGTGCCCGGCATCGGCGCCGTGCTGCACACGGCCAACCCGCGGCTGTCGGACGAACAGATCGTCTACACCATCAACCACGCCGGCAGTCAGGTGCTGCTATTCGACAGCAGCTTTGCCGAGTGCGTCGCCCGGCTGCGGCCACGGTTGGGCAATATCCGCCATTTCATTGAACTGGCTGCGCAACCGAGTTCTGGCCTAGAGGATGTCCTGGGCTACGAGCAGCTGATCGCCGACGAGCAGCCGCTGGACTGGCCGCAGTTCGACGAGAACGCCGGCGCGGTGCTCTGTTACACCTCCGGCACCACTGGCGACCCCAAGGGTGTGCTCTACAGCCACCGCTCGGTGGTGCTGCATGCGATGGCCGCCGGCCTGTCCGGCGCGTTCGGCCTGTCCGCCTTCGATTGCATCATGCCGTGCTCGTCGCTCTATCACGGCACCGCCTGGGGCATCCCATTTGCCGCTGCAATCAATGGCTGCAAGTTCGTACTACCGTGCGACAAGATGGACGGCGCGAGCCTGCAGGAACTGATCAAGACCGAGGGCGTGACCCTGTCCGGCGGCGTGCCGACCATCTGGACCATGTACCTCGCGCATCTGGAACGTAGCGGTGAGGATTCCGGCAGTCTGGCGCGGCTGGTGATCGGCGGTTCCGCCGTGCCGCGGGCGATGGCCGAAACCTTCCAGACCAAGTACGGCGTCGCGGTCTGTCAGCTGTGGGGCATGACCGAGACCAGCCCGCTGGGCGTGGTGGCAACGCCAACGCCCAAGCTGGCCGAACGTGGTCAGCAAGCGACCAACGACACCATCTGGACCCGTCAGGGCCGCCTGCAATTCGGTATCGAACTCAAGATCGTCGACGAGGAAGGGCGTGAGCTGCCGTGCGATGGCGTCAGTTCTGGCAGCCTCAAGGTGCGCGGCCCCTGGACGGTCGAGCGCTACTACCGCAGCGAAAAAAGCGCGCTGGATGAGGATGGCTGGTTCGACACCGGTGACATCGCCACGCTGGATGCCGATGGCTTCATGCGTATTACCGACCGCAGCAAGGACGTGATCAAGTCCGGCGGCGAATGGGTCAGCTCCATTGATATCGAGAACGTCGCGGCGGCCTGTCCCGGGGTGAAGGTAGCGGCGGTGGTCGGCGTGTTCCACCCCAAATGGGAAGAACGCCCGGTACTGGTGATCGAGCCGCATGCCGATGCCGAAGTCACTGTGGAGAAAATCCTCGCCCATCTGGAGCCGAACATCGTCAAGTGGTGGATGCCGGACGCGGTGATCTTCGACGCGGTGCCATTGACCGCCACTGGCAAGATCGACAAGAAGGTGCTGCGCGAGCGATATCGCAACCATCTGGTCGAGAACCAGCCCAGCGCCGTGAACCAGTAACGCCTGTTACCCATACGCGCTCCGTGCTTCGGTGCGGGGCGAGTCTGCGTGCGTGTGCATCAAGGAGATCGACCCATGAACGAACACGACGCCACCCGTAGCGGACCGCTGTGCGGCCTGCGCGTGCTGGAGTTCGCCGGCATCGGCCCCGGCCCGCATTGCGCCATGCTGCTGGCCGACATGGGCGCCGAGGTGCTGCGCATCGAGCGCGAAGGCGGCAATGGCTGGCCGAACCCGGTGGTCGATCGCGGGCGCAAGACGCTGACCCTCGACATCCGCAGTGTGGCTGGGCGAGAGCGCTGTCTGACGCTGGCCGTGGACGCCGACGTGCTGATCGAAGGCTTCCGCCCCGGGGTGATGGAACGGCTGGGGCTGGGCCCGGACGAACTGCTGGCGCGCAATCCGCGGCTGATCTACGGACGCATGACCGGTTGGGGGCAGACTGGGCCGTTGGCCAGGGCTGCCGGGCACGACATAAACTACATCGCCTTGACCGGCGCGCTGGCGGCAATCCGCGGCGAGAGCGGGACGGCGATTCCGCCGTTGAACCTGGTCGGTGATTTCGGCGGCGGCTCGCTCTATCTCGCCGTCGGCATCCTCGCCGCGCTGTGGGAGCGCGAACGTTCGGGGCAGGGGCAGGTGATCGATGCGGCGATCGTCGATGGCGTGTCGTCGTTGATGACTTTCTTCGCCGGCCTGCTGCCGAGCGGGCGGATCGACATGCAACGCGAACGCAATCCGCTGGCAGGCGCTGCGCCGAACTACCGTTGCTATCGCTGCGCCGATGGTCGCGAGATTGCAATCGGGCCGCTGGAGCCACAGTTCTGGCACGAGTTGCTGGAGCGATTAGACGCGCCGGAAGCGCTCTGGGCGGGCTGCGCCGATCCGGGCGAATGGCCTGTGCAGAGCGAGCTGCTGGAGCGGCTGTTCGCGACCCGCACGCGAGCCGAATGGTGCGCCTTGCTCGAGGGCAGCGACGCCTGCTTCGCGCCCGTGCTTGAACTGGAAGAAGCGGCGCAGCACCCGCATCTGCGCCAGCGTGGCGTTTACCAGGACGTTGAGGGCGTGTTGCAGGCAGCACCGGCTCCGCGTTTTTCCCGCACGCCAGGCAAGGCAAGGCGGACGTTACGTTGCGGTGCGGAAGAGGGATGGGACTGAGCTGCACAGCTGACGGTAAGCACTGTTACGACGCACGCAGGCTTGCGCGCGAGTATCGAAGTCGACGACTTTCATGCTGCGAAAAAAAGCGCGTCCATTATTGGGCAAGCAGTCAGGAAATTGATTCCTGAATATATAACGCTTATATCGCAACACTGTTCAAAGTAATCATTCGGAGTCGACCAAAGTAGTGTGCAGCGCCCGTAAAGCGCGGCCTAGACGTGCCGCACGTCGGTTTTGGTTTGCGAGTTGGCACCAGCTGACTACTATGAAAACGGAGGCTGCTT
>DNMQ01000152.1 GCA_003488145.1 Pseudomonas sp. | reverse complement strand
GATTACGGCAAGCATCTGTTTGAGAAGAAAAAGCAGGTTGCTGCGGCGAAGAAAAACCAGAAGCAGATTCAGGTTAAAGAAGTAAAGTTTCGTCCAGGGACGGAAGAAGGGGACTACCAGGTCAAGCTACGCAATCTGGTGCGTTTCCTGAGTGACGGGGACAGGGCCAAGGTATCTTTGCGATTCCGTGGCCGTGAGATGGCCCATCAGGAGCTGGGGATGGAGCTGTTGAAGCGAGTCGAAAACGATCTCGCTGAATATGGCTCGGTCGAACAGCATCCGAAGATGGAAGGACGCCAGCTGATCATGGTCATCGCTCCCAAGAAGAAAAAGTAACCTCCAGGGCACTGGCAGGCCTTGCGGTTATTTGTAATCACCCACAATGTGGAGTACCGAACATGCCAAAGATGAAGACTAAAAGTGGTGCTGCGAAGCGCTTCAAGAAGACTGCTAACGGCTTCAAGCACAAGCACGCTTTCAAGAGCCACATCCTGACTAAGATGTCCACCAAGCGTAAGCGTCAGCTGCGCGGTTGCTCGCAAGTGCACCCGTCCGACGTTGCAAAGGTGGAGCGCATGCTGCGCGTTCGTTGATCCGGTCAAGACTCAGAGGAATAACTCATGGCTCGTGTTAAGCGTGGCGTCGTTGCCCGTCGCCGTCACAAGAAAATTCTGAAACTCGCCAAAGGCTACTACGGAGCACGTTCGCGTGTATTCCGCGTCGCCAAGCAGGCGGTAATCAAGGCTGGCCAGTACGCCTACCGCGACCGCCGTCAGCGCAAGCGTCAGTTCCGCGCTCTGTGGATCGCCCGTATCAATGCTGGTGCTCGTGTTAACGGTCTGTCTTACAGCCGTCTGATCGCCGGTCTGAAAAAGGCGGCCATCGAGATCGACCGCAAGGTTCTGGCCGATCTGGCAGTGAACGAAAAAGCGGCGTTTGCTGCGATTGTCGAGAAAGCCAAAGCTTCTCTGGCTTAAGCCCCGACAATCCGGACTCTCGGGTTCGTTGCAACGTCATCAATAGGGGAAGAGCCTTGTGCTCTTCCCCTATTTCGTATCTGGAAGGGGCTTTTGCAAAAATGCGCATGGCAGCGACCAATAAGGGCGTTTGACCGGCGCGGTTCTGCAAGAACCTCTGGAGGTTGTGTACATGGAAAATTTGGATGCACTGGTCTCCCAAGCGCTAGAGGCCGTGCAACAAAGCGAGGATATCGGTGCTCTCGAGCAGGTACGTGTTCAGTACCTGGGAAAGAAGGGCGAACTCACTCAGCTGATGCAAACGCTGGGCAAGCTTTCTGCTGAGGAGCGTCCGCAAGCCGGTGCGCTGATCAACGCGGCCAAGAGCAGTGTTCAGGATGTGCTGAATGCTCGCAAGGCTGATCTGGAAAAGGCCGCCTTGGATGCTAAATTGTCAGCCGAGCGAATCGACGTGACACTGCCTGGACGCGGCGAGGCGTCCGGCGGACTGCACCCGGTAACTCGTACCTTGGAGCGCGTTGAGCAGTTTTTCAGCCACATTGGTTACAGCGTGGCAGAGGGTCCCGAAGTCGAAGATGATTACCACAACTTCGAGGCGTTGAATATTCCGGGGCATCACCCGGCGAGGGCGATGCACGATACCTTCTACTTCAATGCCAATATGTTGCTGCGCACGCATACCTCGCCGGTTCAGGTGCGCACCATGGAATCACGTCAGCCTCCCATTCGTATCGTCTGCCCTGGCCGCGTCTACCGTTGCGATTCCGATATCACTCACTCCCCCATGTTCCATCAGGTCGAAGGGCTGCTGATCGACGAGGGCGTTAGCTTTGCCGATCTGAAAGGCACCATTGAAGAGTTCCTGCGGGTGTTCTTTGAGAAGCCGCTAGGTGTTCGCTTCCGGCCTTCCTTCTTTCCGTTCACCGAGCCCTCTGCAGAAGTCGACATGCAGTGCGTGATGTGTAGCGGCAAGGGTTGCCGAGTGTGCAAGCAGACCGGCTGGCTTGAGGTAATGGGCTGCGGCATGGTGCATCCGAATGTATTGAGGATGTCTGGAATCGATCCGGAGCGTTATTCCGGGTTCGCCTTCGGTATGGGTGTCGAGCGTCTCGCTATGCTGCGTTACGGTGTCAATGACTTGCGCCTGTTCTTCGATAACGATCTGCGGTTTCTTGCGCAATTTCGCTAGTACCGCCGCCCGTCAACGAACTATTAGGAGAACAGGATGAAATTCAGTGAACAATGGCTGCGGAGCTGGGTAAATCCGCAGGTCTCCCGCGAGGAGCTGGTCGCTCGGCTGTCCATGGTCGGGCTTGAGGTGGATGCTGTTACCCCCGTTGCTGGCAGCTTCAGCGGTGTGGTTGTTGGTGAGGTCCTCGAAACCGTGCAGCATCCTGATGCCGACAAGCTTCGGGTCTGTCAGGTCAGCAATGGAAGTGAAACCTTTCAGGTCGTCTGCGGAGCCCCGAACGTGCGGCCTGGCCTGAAGATTCCGTTTGCAATGATCGGTGCTCAATTGCCGGGCGACTTCAAGATCAAGAAGGCCAAGCTCCGCGGTATCGAATCCAATGGCATGCTTTGCTCGGAAACCGAGCTGCAGGTGGGGAGTGACGATAGCGGGCTGATGGAGCTGGCCGGCGATGCGCCGGTCGGTACTGATTTTCGTGAGTATCTCGGTCTCGACGATGCAAGTATCGAAATCGGTTTGACCCCAAACCGTGGTGACTGCCTCTCCATCGCTGGCTTGGCTCGAGAAGTTGGTGCGATTTATGGCTCACTGGTCAGTCCGGTGCAATTCACCGTGGTGCCTTTGCATCATGACGACACACGTCCAGTCGAGGTCCTGGCTCCCAAGGCATGCCCGCGTTATCTCGGGCGTGTTGTCCGTAATGTTGATCTGTCGCGCCCGACGCCGCTTTGGATGGTTGAGCGTCTGCGCCGCTCCGATATCCGTAGCATTGATGCGGTCGTCGATGTAACCAACTACGTAATGCTCGAATTGGGTCAGCCCCTGCATGCCTTCGACCTTGCCGAGATCAAGGGCGGTATCCGGGTTCGGATGGCTGAACAGGGCGAAAAGCTCGTCTTGCTTGACGGTCAGGAGATCGCCCTGCGTGCGGATACGCTCGTTATTGCAGACCATCAGCGCGCTCTTGCCATCGCGGGTGTCATGGGTGGAGAGCACAGCGGCGTAAGCACCGCTACCCAGAGTATCTTCCTCGAAAGTGCCTTTTTCGACACCATTGCGTTGGCCGGCAAAGCTCGTTCCTACGGTTTGCACACCGATGCGTCCCATCGCTACGAGCGGGGCGTCGACTCGCAGCTCGCCCGTCAGGCAATGGAGCGTGCAACGAGTCTGTTACTGGATATCGTTGGCGGCGAGGCGGGGCCGATCATTGAGGTGGTCAGCGAAGACGACTTGCCGAAAGTCGCTCCAGTAACTTTACGTGCGGAGCGCATCAACCAGATGCTGGGGCTGGAAATGGATGGCGCCGAAGTGGTGCGCCTGCTGGCATCCTTGGGCTTGGTGGTTACCGAAGAGGCTAAAGGTCGCTGGCAAGTCTGTGTTCCGAGTCACCGCTTCGATATCAGTCTTGAGGTCGATCTGATCGAAGAGCTGGGTCGGCTGTATGGTTATGACCGCTTGCCCGTGCGTTATCCGCAGGCCCGGCTTGCACCTGAGGCAAAGCCCGAGGCTCGTGCCGAGCTTCCTTTGCTTCGGCGTTTACTGGTCGCTCGCGGATATCAGGAGGCGATCACTTACAGCTTCATCGATCCCAAGTTGTTCGAGCTGTTCAGTCCTGACATGAAGCCGTTGCAGCTTGCCAACCCGATCTCCGCTGATGTGGCGGCCATGCGCGCTTCGCTTTGGCCAGGGGTG
>DNMQ01000153.1:3649-12545 GCA_003488145.1 Pseudomonas sp. | reverse complement strand
CGGGTGTCCTCGATCATCTGCGGGTTGCCGCAGAGCATGATCCGCGAATGCTCGGGCGTCAGCTGCAGATCGGCGGCGCGCTCCAGCTCGCCGTTCTCGATCAGCGTGGTGATGCGCCCGTGCAGCGCACCGCGTATCTGTTCGCGCGTTACCACCGGCAGGTACAGCAGCTTCGAGCCCAGACCTTCCAGGTAGTCGCGTTGCGGCAGTTCGGCGATCAGCTGCTGATAGGCCAGCTCACGCGCCTCGCGCACGCTGTAGACCAGAATGATGCGCTCGAAGCGCTGCCAGGCTTCGAAGTCCTGCAGGATCGACAGAAACGGGGCGACCCCGGTGCCGGTGGCCAGCAGCCAGAGATCACGGCCATCGGGAAAGCGATCGAGGGTGAGAAAGCCGAAGGCCTGCTTGTCCACCAGCAGCTCGTCGCCGACTGCCAACCGGCTCAGCTCGCTGGTGAATTCGCCGTCCGGCACGACGATGGAGAAGAAATCGAGAAACTCGTCGTGCGGCGCCGAGACCATGGAATAGGCGCGCCAGACGATGCAGCCGCTTGGCTTGCGCACACCGAGGCGGGCGAACTGCCCGGCGGTGAAGCGAAAACCGGGATCGCGGCTGGTACGCAGGGTGAACAGGTTAGGCGTCAGCGTCTGCACCTCTAGCAGGCGCTGGCGGGTGAACTTCTCTTCGCTGGCGGTCATACTTCGTTCCCTCCGAGCATCTTCGGGCCCACACGCAGCGCCCGCATGGGTCCTTGATACTCCTTTACGCAGCCGACAAACACCGCCAGTTCTCATGCCTATTCTCGATACCCCCTATGCAAGCCTCGATCTGATCCGCCAGCCGGAGCAGCCCAACGAGCCGCTGCAGGCCTTCGATGCCGCCGACGAATACCTGCTGGCCCAGCTGCATGAGCAGGGATTGCCAGCGGCCACGCGAGTGCTGATCCTCAATGACAGCTTCGGCGCCCTGGCTTGCTCGCTGGCCGCACACGTCGCGGTCACCAGCAGCGGCGACTCGCACCTCGGCCACCTGGCATTGCAAAAGAACCTGGCACGTAACAAGCTGCCGGCCGAGCGCGTGCGCTTCGTACCTGCCAGCGAGGTCGCCCAGGGCCCGTTCGACCGGGTGCTGATTCGCGTACCGAAAACCCTTGCCCTGCTGGAAGAGCAGCTGATCCGCCTGCACGGCCAGCTGGCGCCCGGCGCGCAGGTGATCGCTGCGGCGATGATCAAGCATCTGCCGCGCGCCGCCGGTGATCTGCTGGAGCAGTACATTGGCCCAGTGCAGGCCTCGCTGGCGGTGAAGAAGGCACGTCTGCTCAGCGCAACGCCGAGCGCGAAACCGGCGCCGCAGTCGCCCTACCCTACCCGCTACCAGCTCGATCAGCCGAAGCTTGAACTGCTCAACCACTCCAACTTGTTCTGCCGCGAAGGCCTCGATATCGGCACCCGCGCCTTCCTACCACATCTGCCGCAGGCACTCGGTGCGCTGCGCGTCGCCGATCTCGGCTGCGGCAACGGTGTGCTCGGCATCGTCTACGCGCTGGGCAACCCGCAGGCGGAACTGACACTGGTGGACGAGAGCTACATGGCGGTGCAGTCGGCGCGCGAGAACTGGCAGGCGATCCTCGGCGAGCGCCCGGCCAATATCCGCGCCGGCGACGGCCTGGCCGCACAGTCGCCCGGCTCGCTGGATCTGGTGCTGTGCAATCCGCCGTTCCACCAGCAGCAGGTGGTCGGCGATTTCCTCGCCTGGCGCATGTTCACCCAGGCCAAGACGGCACTGGCCAAGGGCGGTGAGCTGTGGATCGTCGGCAACCGCCACCTGGGCTATCACCTCAAGCTCAAGCGCCTGTTCGGCAATGCCGAACAGCTCGCCGCCACGCCGAAGTTCGTCATTCTGCGATCGATCAAGGCATGAGCGAGGCACCGGTCCGCCTGAGCATCGGGCAGTTCGCCGCGCGCTGCGGCCTGTCCGCCGATACGCTGCGCTATTACGAAAAGATCGGTCTGCTACGGCATATCGCTCGGGACGCCAGCAGCTTTCGCGTCTACGGCCCGCGCGACCTGGAGTGGATCGGCTTCATCCTGCGCCTGAAAGACACCGGCATGGCGCTGGACGACATCATCCGCTACGCCGATCTGCGCGAATGCGGCGATACAACCCTTGCAGCACGCCAGACGTTGCTCGAGCAGCACGCTGCTAGGCTGCACGAACGCATCCAGCGCGACCATGAGCATCTCGATGCGTTGCGGGCAAAGATCGCGCTGTATCGCCAACAAACTTCCGCTTGACCTGGAGCTGACTCCAACCCGCAGGCTTTCCTCTAGTCCATCAAGAGGAATGCTCCATGTCTGCATCGACCCGCTACACAGACGGCCTGGCCAAGCTCGAGGAAATTGACGGCGAGGCCGGGCGCAAGGTCATCGACAGCCTGCAAGCCATTGCGCCGGACCTGGCGCGCTACGTGATCGAATTTCCCTTCGGTGACATCTACCAACGCCCCGGCCTCGACCTGGCCCAGCGTGAGCTGGCAACCGTGGCGGCGCTTACCGCGCTCGGCCACTGCCAACCGCAGTTGGCCGTGCACGTTCACGGCGCGCTGAACGTCGGCTGCACGCCGGAGCAAATAGTCGAAGTGGTCATTCAGATGGCGGTTTACGCCGGTTTCCCGGCCGCGCTCAACGGCATGCACACGGTCAAGGCGGTGTTTGCCGAACGGGGCCTTTTGCCGGATGCGTGATCGGTAAACCAGCACACCACGTGGCTAAGCCGGCCGACAACAGGTTCTGCGCCCTGGCGCAGGGGCGGTTGGTGGGCTAGCCCACCAACCGTACGGACATCGCAGCCGCCGTCGAAGGCGCGTTACAGCACCTTGTCCAGGGTGATCGGCAGATCCCGCACGCGTTTGCCCGTCGCGTTGTAGATCGCATTGGCCACCGCCGCCGCCACGCCGACAATGCCGATCTCGCCCACGCCTTTGGACCCCAGGTCGTTGACGATCTCGTCGTGTTCCTCGACGAAGATCACGTCGATCTCGGGAATGTCCGCGTTCACCGGGATGTGGTACTCGGCAAGGTTGTGGTTCATGTAGCGGCCGAGCCTGTGATCGATCAGCGTCTCCTCGTGCAGCGCCTGGCCGATGCCCCAGACCACGCCGCCGACGATCTGGTTGCCGGCGGTCTTCGGGTTGACGATGCGGCCCGCAGCAATCGCGCTGACCACACGGCTGACCTTGATGGTGCCGAGGTCCTCGTCGACGCGTACCTCGACGAACACTGCCGAATGGGTTCCCGTCGCCCAGGCGTCGCGCTTCTCATCCGGCTTGACGCTGGCTTCGGCTTCCAATGCGCCGCTGACCTGGACGATGTCGCGCAGCGGCACGGCATGCTCGCCGGATTTCAGCCGCAGTTGGCCATCGGCGAACTCCACCGTCTCCAGATTCGCTCCGGTAAAGGGTGAAGCCGGCGACTGCTGCACGGCGTCCAGCAGCTTCTGCCGCAGGCCGGCGCATGCACGCTGCACTGCACTACCGACCGAGGACACGGTGGCCGAGCCACCCTCCAGCGGTGCCTGCGGCAGGCTGGAATCGCCGAGGCGGAACTCCACCTCGGCCATCGACAGGCCCATGGCATCGGCGGCGATCTGGGTCATCGCGGTGTAGGTGCCGGTGCCGATATCGGCGGTGGCGCTGGTCACCAGCAGCCGGCCGTCGGCATCGAGGCAGGCGCGCGCACTGGCCGGCATCTGCATCGCTTCCCAGACGCCGGTGGCCATGCCCATTCCGACCAGCTGATGACCGTCGCGCAGGCTGCGCGGCTGCGCCGGACGCCGCGACCAGCCGAAGCGCTCCGCACCCTGCTGGTAGCAGGCACGCAGCTCCTTGCTGGAATAGCGCTTGCCCTCGTTGCCGTTGATGTCGGTGTAGTTGCGCAGGCGCAGCTCCAGCGGATCGATACCGACTTCGTGGGCCAGCTCGTCCATTGCGCACTCCAGCGCATAGACGCCGATGGTCGCACCGGGGGCGCGCATATCCAGCGGCGTATAGACGTCCAGCGGTGCCAGGCGGTAGCCGAGGCGCACGTTGTCGCAGGCGTAGAGCATGCCGGACCACTCCACCTCGTGCTCGGTGAAATCCTCGAAGCGCGAGGTCTGGCCGATGGCCCTGTGCTCGATCGCCCGCAACCGTCCTTCGCCATCTGCCGCGAGCTTCAGCTGCTGGAAGGTGCGCGGGCGATAGCCGAAGGTGAACATCTGCTGCCGAGTCAGTTCGACGCGCACCGAGGCCTTCAGCTTGAGCGCCGCCATCACCGCCAGCGGCAGCTGATATTGCGGGCGCAGGCCGGAGCCGAAGGCACCGCCGACGAAGGGCGCGAGCACGCGAATCTTGCCCTCCATGTCGAACACCTGTTCCAGATAGCGCTGGCAGTTCTGCACGCCCTGGGTCTTGTCGTGGATCAGCAGCTCGCCGCCTGGCTGGTACTGGACGATGGAGGCATGCGACTCCATCGGGTTGTGGTGCTCGACCGGGGTGCCGTACTCGCAATCGACGTGTTTTGCCGCCGCAGCGAACGCCGAGTCGAAATCGCCGCGCGGCTCCGGCAGCTCGGCCGGCGCTTCATGGGCCTGTTCGCGCGCCGCCTGCAGATCGGTCTGATGCGCTTCGACCTCGTATTCGATGCGCACGAGGCTCGCCGCATGTCGCGCCAGCGCCTGGGTCTCGGCGACGACCAACGCCAGTGGCTGGCCGCTGTAGAGCACGCGGTCGTTGTACAGCGGCCGGAACGGCGAGCCGTCGGCGGCATCGTCGTCCTCGTAAGGCCCGTCGTAGCTGGCCACCGGCGGGCGGTTCTGGTGGGTCAGCACCAGTCGCACGCCGGAGAGTGCCTCGGCGGCGACGGCATCGATACGCGTGATCCGGCCGCGGGCGATGCTGCTCGACACCGCGGCGCCATACAGCAGCCCCGGCACCTCGGCTTCGGCAGCGTAGCAGGCCTTACCGGTGACCTTGAGCGGACCGTCGACACGGTCCAGCGGCTTGCCCAGTGGAGAGTTGGCGCTGTTCATCGGACGGTTCCTCCGGCGGCTTCGGTCAGTGCACGCACGATGGCGCGCCGGGCCAGGTCGATCTTGAAAGCGTTGTCGGCGAGCGGTTGCGCGCCTTGCAGCAGGCGATCAGCCGCCGCGGCGAAACATTCGGGTTCGGCACGCTTGCCGCTGAGCAGTTCTTCAGCCTCCTCCAGGCACCAGGGTTTGTGCGCCACGCCCCCGAGCGCGATACGCCCGCGGCGGATGATGTCGCCATCCATCTCCAGCGCCGCCGCGACGGACACCAGGGCGAAGGCGTAGGAGGCGCGGTCACGCACCTTGAGATAGGCGCAGTGGCTGGCAAAACCTTCCACCGGTAGCTCGACGGCGGTGATCAGCTCGCCCTCGACGAGTACGTTGTCCTGCTGCGGCTGGTCGCCGGGCAGCCGGTGGAAGTCCACCAGCTCCAGGCGTCGCTTGCCGTGCGGCCCCTCCACATGCACCCGGGCATCCAGCGCCGCCAGCGCCACGCACATGTCCGACGGATGCACGGCGACGCAGTGTTCGCTGGCACCGAGAATCGCGTGGATGCGATTGCGCCCGTCACGCGCGCTGCAACCGGAGCCCGGCTCGCGCTTGTTGCACGGCGTGGCGGTGTCGTAGAAGTAGTAGCAACGGGTGCGCTGCAGCAGGTTGCCGCCGGTGCTGGCCATATTGCGCAGCTGCGGCGAAGCCCCGGCGAGAATCGCCTTGCTCAGCAGTGGGTAGCGCTGTTCGATTTGCGGGTGCCAGGCCAAGTCGGCGTTGCTCACCAGCGCACCGATGCGCAGGCCGCCCTCGGCGGTCTGCTCGATCTCGCGCAGCGGCAGGCCGTTGATGTCGATGAGCTGGCCGGGTTGCAGCACGTTTTCTTTCATCAGGTCGAGCAGGTTGGTGCCGCCGGCGATGTAGCGGCTCTGCGGCCCGTGCAGGGCGATGGCCTGGTCGATACGTTCGGGGCGCTGATAGCTGAACGGCGTCATTGCGCACCCTCCTGGCCGCGCAGCGTCGGCAGTGCGTCCTCGATGGCGGCGAGGATGTTCGGATAGGCGCCGCAGCGGCAGAGGTTGCCGCTCATGTGTTCGCGGATCTCGTCGCGGCTGCTGGCGCGGTTCTCCGCCGCGAGCCCGGCGGCCGAGCAGATCTGCCCCGGCGTGCAATAACCGCACTGGAAGGCATCGTGCTTNNTCGAGCAGCACCGTGCAGGCGCCGCACTGGCCGTGATCGCAGCCTTTCTTGGTGCCGGTCAGGCCGAGCTGGTCGCGCAGCAGGTCGAGCAAGGTGGTCCAGGGTTGCACCTGGAGCTCACGGCGTTCGCCGTTCAGCTCCAGGCTGATGGTGCAGGTCTGGCCTGCAACTGAAGAATTTTCGCTCATGGCGGCCTCACGGTTTGGGCGTTGGTATGCGCTGTCCGTGCGTCTTGGGGTACGACTGGCGTGGTGCGAAAATCGTTCAGCCCTGCTGGTCGAGTGGCTGCGGCTGACTGAGGGTCATCTCGCCGCGAACAGCGTGGCGCTGCGCTCACCGGCCAATTGATTCGTGCAGGTTTTGGTAGTCGCTACGGCGATGGTCTTCAGGCCTGCCGGCGATCATCGGGATGGTCGATGTCCTGCAGCACGCCGGGATCGTTCAGGGCGAGCTCCAGTACCGGGTGCGCCGCGAAAAGCACCTGGGCACCGCGATCACCGTCCAGTTGCAGCAGCGCATCGCGATGGGTGCTGCCGATGCCGCGCGGATGGCCAGGGCGGCCGTCATAGGTCGGCACGACCAGGTTGTCCTCACGGATAGCCGCCGCGATCTCGCGCAGGGTCCGCGGCTGCACATAGGGCATATCCGCCAACGCCACCAGCCAGCCACGCGCCGCCGGCGCGTGGGCCACGGCCTGCGCGAGGCTGTGGCCGAGCCCGCGGGTTTCCAGCACAAGCACCTCGCAGTCGGCAGCGTTGGCGCTCAGCCAGTCGCGCAGAGGCAGATTGTCTGCACGGGTCACCACCAGCAGCCGTTCGGCGACACCACGAAGGTTGGCCAGCGTGGCCGCCAGCACCGGCGGCGAAGACGCAACAGCCAGGCTGGACGCCAGCAGCTTGTCCGCCCCACCGGCCGCGCGATAACGGCTGCCCTGCCCCGCGGCGAGAACGATGGCGCAGACGCCCGCTTCAGGCACAGCGCTGTTGTTCCGGCAACGCCTGGCTGACCAGAGCGCCGTTTTTCAGCGCAACCACTTCGGCCATCAAGGACAGCGCGATTTCCGCCGGCGTGCGGCTGCCGATGGGCAAGCCGATGGGGCCGTGCAACCGCTGCACCTGGCGCTCGCCAAGCCCCAGTGACAGCAGTCGCGCCTTGCGCTTTTCGCTGTTGGCCCGCGAGCCCAGCGCGCCGACGTAGAAAGCGTCCGATTGCAGCGCGGTAAGCAGTGCCATGTCGTCCAGCCGCGGGTCGTGGGTCAGCGCGACGATGGCGGTGTGCGCATCCGGTTCGATGGCCAGCACGGCATCGTCCGGCATGCCGGGGACGAAGCGCACCGTCGCCGCATCCCAGTCGTGGGCATAGCCTTCGCGCGGGTCGCAGATCAATACTTCGAAGCCGAGGCCGTGGGCAAGATCGGCGACATAACGCGACAGCTGCCCGGCGCCGATCATCAGCAGGCGCCAGGCCGGGCCGAATGGTGCGCGCAGGGTATGGCCATCGAACTGCAGCGCGGCGTCGCGGCCGGCGGCGTGCAGCGTTACAGCGCCACTGGCGATATCCACGCAGCGCAGCAGCCGTTCATGCCCGGCGCAGCGCCGCAGCAGCTCATCAATCCAGCCGGCATCGCACAGCGGCTCCTGCAGCAGGCGCAGGGTACCGCCGCAGGGCAGACCGAAACGTGCGGACTCTTCCTTGCTCACGCCATAGGTGATCAGCTGGCAGGTCGACGGTGGCTCATCNNCCCACCGGGCGCGGCGCGCTGCCCCAGGTTTCCAGCACCGTGTAGAGCACCACGGGATGGCCGTCACGCAACCAGTCGCGGGCGCGCCGCAGTACCGCCAGATCGACACTGTCCATTGATCTCCTCGGATTCAGCCACTTGCCGCCGGGACCTCCGGCAATGCAAGGAATGACCGATACGAGGCGAGGTTAGTTCGTTGTTGCCGGCACCAGCATGGCGTCCGCCACCTCGCGGCGCTTGCCGCGACCGGCCAGTCGCTCCACCAGGGTCAGGGCGAATTCCAGGGCGGTCGCCGGGCCCTGGCTGGTGATGCAGTTGCCGTCCACCACCACCGGCTGGTCGAGGAAATGTGTGCCGGTGAGGTTGTCGCTCATGCCTGGGTAGCAGGTCACCTGGCGGCCCTTGAGCACGCCGTAGGGATGCAGCGCCACTGCCGGCGCGGCGCAGATCGCGGCGAAATCGAGACCGGCACGAGCCTGCTGGCGAACACGCTCGGCCAGCGGCTCCAGCTCGCCGAGGGTCTTCGCCCCGGGCATGCCGCCGGGCAGCACGATCAGGTCGAAATCCTGCGCCAGCACGTCGAGCAGCATGGCGTCGGCGGTGATCCGGGTACCGCGCGCGCAGGTCAGCATGCGCCGCTCTTCGGCACTGGCCACCAGTACCTCGAACTCGGCACGCCGCAGCACGTCGATCAGGGTGACGGTCTCCAGGTCTTCGGAACCGTCGGCGATCGGAATCAGGACTCGTTTGCTCATGGCCTTCACCTGCTCAATGGAAATTCAACCGCGCTGCCGCCCGGTGTAAGATGCGCGGCTTTTGCGATGACACGCGAATCGCCCGCCAGAGGCGACAGCCCTCACACTGACCGGCACTTAGAGGATCGACCATGCTGGAAAAGCT
>DNMQ01000153.1:0-3439 GCA_003488145.1 Pseudomonas sp. | reverse complement strand
CTGAAGAACGCCGGCATCGTCGTCGACAACCCGGCCACTCTGGTCGGCCTCGGTGACCTCAGCGCCGGCGGCCCGCTGTTGGCCTGCCTGGGCTTTTTCCTGATCGCCGCGCTGGCATACCGCCAGGTCACCGGAGCGGTGATGATCGGCATTCTGGTGGTCACCGGCCTGTCGATCCTTCTCGGTCTGTCGCAGCTCAACGGGGTAGTCTCGATGCCGCCGTCGCTGGCGCCGACCCTTATGCAGCTGGACATCATGGGCGCGCTGGATATCGGCCTGATCAGCGTGATCTTCGCCTTCCTCTTCGTCGACCTGTTCGACACTTCCGGCACCCTGATCGGCGTGGCGCAGAAGGCCGACTTGCTGGACAAGGACGGCAAGCTGCCGCGCCTGGGCCGCGCCCTGCTGGCCGACAGCACCGCGACCATGGCCGGCGCCGCCCTGGGCACCTCGACCACCACCAGCTACATCGAGTCCGCCGCCGGTACCGCTGCCGGTGGCCGCACCGGCCTGACGGCCTGCGTGGTCGCGCTGCTGTTCCTGCTCAGCCTGTTCTTCGCCCCGCTGGCCGGCGCCGTACCGGCCTATGCCACCGCACCGGCACTGCTGTTCGTCGCCGTGCTGATGATGAGCAGCCTGGCCGGCATCGACTGGGACGACCTCACCGTCGCCGCGCCGGTCGTGGTTGCCGCGCTGGCCATGCCGCTGACCTTCTCCATCGCCAACGGCATCGCCTTCGGCTTCATCGCCTGGACCGCGATCAAGCTGCTGGCCGGCCGCTGGCGCGAGCTGAGCCCGGCGATGTGGATTCTCTCGGCGCTGTTCGTGGTCAAGCTGGGCTGGTTCGCCGGCTGATCGCAGCGTAGGGTGGATGACGCTTTTCTCATCCACCTTCCGTGCGGCAACGGTGGATGGATGAAGCGTCAGCTGCGCGCCCCGATCCACCCTACGATTTACCTACCTTTCCAAGAGTCTTCATGAGCGCTCCGCAATTCGCCCCCGCCACCTACGACGCCCAGCTCGCCGAGAAAACCGCCCGGCTGGTGGAACTGCTGGCGCCGTTCGATGCACCGGCACCGGAAGTCTTCGACTCGCCCCGCGAGCATTACCGCCTGCGCACCGAATTCCGCCTGTGGCGCGAAGAGGGCCAGCGCCACTACGCGATGTTCGAGCAGGGCGACAAGCACAAAGCCATTCTGATCGACGACTTCCCCATCGCCAGTCGCCGCATCAACGAGCTGATGCCGCAGCTGAAGGCTGCCTGGCAGGCGTCGGAAGTGCTCAGCTTCAAACTGTTCCAGGTCGAATTCCTCACCACCCTGGCCGGCGATGCGCTGATCACCCTCGCCTACCACCGCCCGCTGGACGAGGCCTGGAAGGCCGAAGCCGAGCAGCTCGCCGCCAACCTCGGGGTCAGCCTGGTCGGCCGCTCCAAGGGCAAGCGCATCGTCATCGGCCGCGATTACGTTGAAGAAGCGCTGGTCGTCGCCGGACGGACATTCCGCTATCGCCAGCCCGAGGGCGCCTTCACCCAGCCCAACGGCGAGGTCTGCCAGAAGATGCTGAACTGGGCCTTCGACGTGCTCGGTGAGCGCGACGACGACCTGCTCGAACTCTACTGCGGCAACGGCAACTTCACCCTGCCGCTGGCCACTCGCGTGCGCCGCGTGCTGGCCACGGAGATCAGCAAGACTTCGGTCAACGCCGCGCTGGCCAATATCGCCGACAACGGCATCGACAACATCGAGCTGGTGCGTCTTTCCGCCGAGGAGCTGACCCAGGCGCTGAACGAGGTGCGCCCGTTCCGCCGCCTGGCCCATATCGACCTGAAGAGCTACGACTTCGGCAGCATCTTTGTCGACCCACCGCGCGCCGGCATGGACCCGGACACGTGCGAACTGGCCCGTCGCTTCGAGCGCATCCTCTACATCTCCTGCAACCCGGAAACCCTGGCGCAGAACATCGCCCAGCTCGCCGACACCCATCGCATCGAGCGCTGTGCGCTGTTCGACCAGTTCCCATACACCCACCATATGGAATCCGGGGTGCTGCTGGTCCGCAAGTGATCGGCCCGACTGAACGCCGGCCGCCTGGCGGCGTTCCACATCCATAACCACTGACACGTTATGGAGGTGACAGCATGCTGGTTTTCGAGCCGATCTATACCGATGGCCTGGCGCAGATTTCCTACATGGTGGGCGACAGCAAGGCCGCGGTCGCCGCGGTGATCGACCCGCGGCGCGACGTCGATATCTACCTCGACCTGGCCCGCGAAAAAGGCCTGCGCATCGCCTACGCCATCGAAACCCACATCCATGCCGACTTCGTCTCCGGTGCCCAGGCGCTGGCCGAACGCAGCGGCGCAGAGATCATCGGCGGCTGCTCGGCGGACTACGGTTTCGAGCTGCGCCAGGCTGCCGATGGCGAGGTGCTGGAGCTCGGCCAGGTCAGCCTGGAAATCATCTACTCGCCCGGTCACACGCCGGAACACATCTCCCTGCTGCTGCGCGACAGCCAGCAGGGCAAACAGCCGTTCGCTCTCTTCACCGGCGACACCCTGTTCAACCTCGACGTCGGCCGGCCGGACCTGCTCGGCGAAGACAGCACCCGACAACTGGCCGCGCAGCTTTACGGCACGCTGTTCACCCGCTATCTGCCGCTGGGCGAACGCATCGAGATCTACCCCTGTCACGGCGCCGGCTCGGCCTGCGGCAAGTCCATCGGCGACCGCCACCACTCCACGCTCGGCAACGAGCTGCTGTTCAATCCGGCACTTAACCAGCAACGCAGCGAGCGTGAATTCGTCGACTGGCTACTAACCGACATGCCCGAGCCGCCGCGCCACTATGCGCGGCTGAAGAAGCTCAACACCCGTCCAGCGATGAATACCGGCGGTCCAGCGCTGCCGCCGCCGCTGGCACCGGAGGAGTTCCGCCAGCGCACCGCCGACCACAGCGCCGTGCAGCTGGTGGACCTGCGCTCGATCCTCGCCTTCGGCGGCGGCCATGTGCCCGGCGCGCTGAATATCGCGCTGCGCAACGAGTTCGTCAGCTGGGCCGGCTGGATGCTCGATGATCAGCGACCGATCTACCTGATCGGCGAAGACAGCCACGAGGTCCACCAGGCGGCACTGCAGCTGTACCGCATCGGCCTGGACCACGTGGCGGGCTATCTGCGCAACGGTATGAGCGACTGGCAGAACGCCGGTCTGCCGCTGGAGTGCGTCGGCGAATGGACGGTGCACGAGCTCGATCGTCGCCGCGACGATCCCCAGGTACAGGTACTCGACGTGCGTGCCCCCGAGGAGGTCGAGCAAGGGCGCGTGCCCGGCGCCCGCCACGCCTTCGTCGCCCATCTGCCCGAAGGACTGGAGCAACTGGACAAGGACAGGATCGTGGCGACCTATTGCGGCCGCGGCTAACGCGCACCGATTGCCGCC
>DNMQ01000149.1 GCA_003488145.1 Pseudomonas sp. | reverse complement strand
TGAAGGACGTCCGCATGACTCGCGTCGTGAGAACTGGCCTGGGTGTCGTTTCCTGCCATGGCAATGACAAAGAGACCGTCTCCGGCAACCTGCGCGCCGGCCGCCCCGGCATTCGCTTCAACCAGTCCTACGCGGACATGGGGCTGCGCAGCCAGATTTCCGGCTCCGTCAACCTGAACATCGAAGAGCTGATCGACCGCAAGGTCCTGCGCTTCATGGGTGACGCTGCCGCCTACGCCTATCTGGCAATGGAGCAGGCCGTGAAAGACGCCGGCTTCACCCTCGATGACATCTCCAACCCGCGCATCGGCCTGGTGGCCGGCTCCGGTGGTGCTTCGACCATCAACCAGATGGAAGCCATCGACATCCTGCGCGACAAGGGCGTCAAGCGCATCGGCCCATATCGTGTTCCGCGCACCATGAGCAGCACGGTATCCGCCTGCCTGGCCACGCCGTTCCGTATCAAGGGCATCAACTACTCCATCGCTTCGGCCTGCGCCACCAGCGCGCATTGCATCGGCCATGCCATGGAACAGATCCAGATGGGCAAGCAGGATGTGGTCTTCGCCGGTGGTGGTGAAGAAGAGCATTACAGCCAGAGCTGCCTGTTCGACGCCATGGGCGCGCTGTCCAGCCAGTACAACGATACGCCGGAGAAAGCCTCCCGCGCCTATGATGCCAAGCGTGACGGTTTCGTCATTGCCGGCGGTGGCGGCATGGTGGTGGTCGAAGAGTTGGAGCACGCACTCAAGCGCGGCGCCAAGATCTACGCGGAAATCGTCGGCTACGGTGCTACTTCCGACGGCTACGACATGGTTGCGCCGAGTGGCGAAGGCGCCCTGCGCTGCATGCAGCAGGCAATGTCGACCGTTGATACCACGATCGACTACCTCAACACCCACGGCACCTCCACGCCGGTCGGTGACGTGGCCGAGATCAAGGCCGTGCGCAACATGTTCGGCGACAAGATCCCGACCATCAGCTCGACCAAGAGCCTGTCCGGTCACTCGCTGGGCGCTGCAGGCGTTCATGAAGCGATCTACTCGATGCTGATGATGGAAGGCAACTTCATCGCGGGCTCCGCCAACATCGACGAGCTGGATCCGGAAGTCGCCGACATGCCGATTCTTCGCGAAACCCGCGAGAACGTGCAGCTCGATACCGTGATGAGCAACAGCTTCGGCTTCGGTGGCACCAACTCCACACTGGTGCTGCGCCGCTACAAAGGCTGAGTCTGACTAGCGACAAACAAGAACGGCGCCCTAGGGCGCCGTTTTTTGTTTCCACCTCACGCCGTCACACCCGGCGCTCGGCATCTCCATCGATATCGCCATGTGCGATACACGAAGCGGCGGTGAACAGCACATCGGTAGAAGAGTTGAGCGCGGTTTCCGCCGAGTCCTGGACGACCCCGATGATGAAGCCGACGGCCACCACCTGCATCGCCAGGTCATTGGAGATACCAAACAGGCTGCAGGCCAGCGGAATGAGCAGCAAGGAGCCACCGGCCACACCCGACGCGCCGCAGGCACATACCGCAGCCAGAAGGCTGAGCAGCACCGCCGTGGCGATATCCACCTCGATACCCAGGGTGTTGACCGCCGCCAGCGTAAGCACCGTGATGGTGATCGCCGCACCCCCCATGTTTATCGTCGCCCCGAGCGGAATGGATACAGAATAGGTGTCCTTGTGCAGCCCGAGCCGCTGACAGAGTTGCATGTTCACCGGGATGTTCGCGGCGGAACTGCGAGTGAAGAACGCCGTGATACCGCTTTCGCGCAGGCAGGCGAATACCAGCGGATATGGGTTGCGGCGGATCTGCCAGAACACGATCAGCGGATTCATCACCAGCGCCATGAACAGCATCGCGCCGACCAGCACCAGCAACAACCGCATGTAGCCCAGCAGCACGTCGAAGCCCGATTCGGCCAACGTGCCGGCTACCAGCCCGAATACCCCCAGCGGGGCGAAGCGAATGACCACCTTGACGAGCAAGGTGACGCCATCGGAAAGGTCACTGATCAGATGCCGGGTGCTTTCCTGCGCATGACGGAAGGCGAAGCCAAGTCCGATGGCCCAGGCCAGGATGCCGATGAAGTTGCCGTCGAGCAGCGCCTGCACCGGGTTAGCCGTGATATTGAACAGCAGCGTCTGCAATACGGCCCCCACGCCCGACGGCGGCGTTACATCCGCAGCACCGCTGACCAACGTGAGCGTGGTTGGAAATATGAAGCTCGCCAGCACGGCAACGGCCGCCGCACTCAGCGTGCCGAGCGCGTACAACAAGATGATGGGGCGGATGTGGGTCGGCTGGCCGCGCTGGTGGTTGGCCAGTGAAGAGGTCACCAACACGAACACCAGAATCGGTGCTACCGCTTTGAGCGCCTGCACGAACAGATCACCGAGAAGAGCTACGGATTTTGCTGCGCCAGGCAGCAGTAGCGCAAGCAAGGCGCCAGCCACCAGGCCCGCGACGATCTGGGCAACGAGGCTGGTACGGCTGATGAAGCGAATGAATCGAGGCATATCGGACATGGGCGCATCTCGCAGCTCGGCAGGTACGGCCCGAAACAGCCCGTGCCTGCCATGGAAAAACGCCGGATGGTACGCCGCTCTCCCGTCCATGCCCAGCGTTGTGCTGTCACGGGTGCACGGGAGGCTACTGAAGCGCCCGCAGACGGCGGGAAGGCGCCATTGCGGCTAGCGCATGTCACACCTGGAAGCGCGCTACCAGACCGTTCAGGTCGATGGCTAGGCGCGCCAGTTCCTGACTGGCCGCGCTCGTCTGATTGGCACCTGCCGAGGACTGCAGCGACAGGTCACGGATATTGACCAGATTCCGATCCACTTCCCGCGCGACTTGCGCCTGTTCTTCTGAGGCGCTGGCAATCACCAGGTTGCGCTCGCTGATCTGGCTGATCGCCGAGGTGATGCCATCAAGGGCTTCGCCGGCTGCCCGAGCCATTTCCAACGTAGTACGGGCACGCTCGTTGCTCGATTGCATCGCGTGCACGGCCTTGTCCGTGCCCTGATGCACGCTGCCAATCATCTGCTCGATCTCACCGGTGGACTGCTGGGTACGATGCGCCAGGGCACGTACCTCGTCGGCAACAACCGCGAAACCGCGGCCAGCGTCGCCAGCCCGGGCCGCCTCGATCGCGGCGTTCAGCGCGAGCAGATTGGTCTGTTCGGCAATCGAGCGGATCACTTCCAGCACCTTGCTGATGTCCCGCACCTGACCAGCCAGATGCTCCACTTCTCCGGCGGTGTTGGTCACGTCGCTCGCCAGCAGATTTATCGACTCGACTGTCTGCATCACCTGGTTGCGGCCGCGCTGTGCGGTGTCGTTGGAGTCCTGGGAGGCCTCGGAGGTAGCCACCGCGTTGCGCGCCACTTCGTCTACGGCTGCGGTCATCTCATTCACGGCGGCAGCCGCTTGTTCGATCTCGTGGTTCTGCTGGTGCAGGCCGCGGGTGGAGTCTTCGGTCACCGCGTTGAGCTCCTCGGCTGCCGAGGCAAGCTGATTGGACGAGTCGGCGATGCCCTGAATGGTCGAGCGCAGATTGGCCTGCATGGCTTTCAGCGATGTCAGTAGACGGGCCGGCTCGTCCTTGCCCTCGACCACGAAATCGCCGGTCAGATCGCCACCAGCGATACGCTCGGCTACCGAAACAGCAGTTCCCAACGGGCCCACGACGCTGCGGGTGAACACCCAGGCCAGCGTAACGGTGATAGCGGCAGCGAACAACAGCGTTGCAACCACCCAGCTGAAAGCAGTGTGGTATTGCGACGACGCGCGATCCGCCGCCCCGCCGGCTTCCTCGCTGTTGATGGTAAGGAGCTGGTTCAGTGACGCAGTCACGTTATCCGCGTGCCCATTGATTTCGCCGTTGATTATCGTCACGGCCTGGGCGCGCTCACCGCGGACCACATGCTCGACGACACGTTGCTGAAGCAGCAAGTACTGTTCGAAGCTCTGCTTGAAACGTTCATACGCAGCACGTTCTTTGGCCGTAGTTACTCGCTTGGCGTAATTGGCATCACGTTGAGCCACTTCGCTGCGCATCTGGGTCAAGCGCTGGGCGGTGTCCTGCACCATCTGCGACTCTTCAGCCAGAGCCAGGCGCAGGGTATTGGCTCGAATGCGCATGACCGTGACGTTAAGTTCACTGAGCGCCATGATGCTGGGTAGCCAGTTCTCATCGACCTCCTTGCTCTCGTTGCGCATGTTGGCCATCTGGTTCAGTGCGAACAGGCCGAGGAAGAGTACGAGCAGGCCAATCAGGCCGAAACCCAGTGTTGAGCGTTTACCAATAGTGAGCGAGCGAATGGACATGGGACTACCTTCTCCATGAAAAACGGAACAACGCCACAAACCGTGACTTGCTCCGTTATCGGAAGGCCTGGCCTTTCACTTGAACTTTGACGCCAATTTTTTGCGCCGCTCGACTCCCTCCCCGACTAACGGTTCGAATGGCCATCTCGACCTAACAAGATGGCCATCACCGGACGTCGAACATCTGCTCGGCCAACTTGCGGTCCCCCTGGAACACCATCAAATGCCATCGGCCGACCACAATCTCATGGGGCTCGGTGAATTCGAATGCCATCACGTCCGTTTCGGCGCCCGATACCAGCGATTGCACGACCTCGAACTTGTCATGCCGCTTGCCATCGGGTGTCACCACACCTGGCGTCAGGTATAGCAAGGTCAGCGGCGTATCGGCTTTGTGCTTACCAGCGAGGCGATAGCGCAGGCCGAACTTGCTTCCGAGCCGCGCCGGCACCTCAGTCGTCTGGCGAATGGGCTGGTCACGACGAGTCAGCACGCGCTCGCCTGGCTCGAAATCCTCTTTGACGGTTTCGAACACGCCGTACTCCACGGCACCCACGACCTCGACCTGCGCCAGCGCTGCGGGCGAACTCACACTCAGTACCATGGCGACGAGCGCCCAACGAGTGAACGACATGGAACCTGCTCCTTCCTGTTTGCGAAGCAGGCAGGTTATGACGCCCCGATTACAGTCTCATGACGCTCAACGTAGCTCAGCCTGACGCTTGCGGGGGAGCAGCGCGAGAAAGTTATCTCGCGCCACGCCTTGCGCTACGGAGGCTGGAAGTGCATCGAGGAAGGGAGCGAAGGCGTGCATGCCGGTCGCCAGGTTATCGAAATGGCCGACCACGTCCGAGCCGATCACGAAGCGCTTGGGATGCCGCTTCACCAGCGCGACCCACTTCGGGTCGGGACGCTTATCTTCGTCCAGCAGATAAGGTTGCAACATGGTCCAGGAAAGGTCGATGTACAGATTCGGATAGTCATCGAGCAGGCGGCTGACCGTATCGTGCAGGAATTCAAGCTTCTCCTGGTGTCGGTGCAGCTCCATGCTGGTTCCGGCATGAGCCCAGATAAAACGCGTATGCGGATGATTGCGCAGCGGCTCCTCCAGCTCGACCAGGTAAAGCGGATTGCGCTCTCGCTTGGAGGTGATGTTGGAATGCAGCATGACCGGCAGATCGAACTCCGCCGCCAGGTGATAGACCCTGGCCAGCGCCTCGTTGTTGGCCCGCGGGGTGTCGCCCTCGGTCAACGCGGTCACGTCATCGTGTCGGGTGAATACCTCCCCCAGACCCTGCCAAAGGCGCGGGTTCAGCTCCAGCATGCGGCGGATATGCGCGTCGGCGTTCTTGTCGTTAGGGTTGAAACCGGAAAGAAACGGATGGAAACGCTTGCGCTGCTCTTCATCGAGATCCTCCAGCGCCGCGGCAACCAGCACGTCGGTCGCGCTGTACCAGTACACCGGCGCATCGTCACCGGCGTAGTAGCGAGGCCGCTTGGGCTCGTTCTCGTGCCATTTCTTCGCCACCGGAATGCCGCTGATCATCACGTGATCGATGCTGCCCGCGTCCATCGCTGCAAGCAGCTTTTGCATGCCATCGGTTTCCTGGAAAAAATCCACATAGTGCAGATGCGCATCGCTGTAACGATAGTCACGCCCTTCCCCTACCGCGACGGACGACAACGTAACGAGGGCTACAACGGAAAATATTCTGAAAAGGTACAAAGCTCGGTCCTCCTGACAGCCAGCGAGTAGACCGCCAGGAGGGCTACCCGTTCAGCTTCGCCATGCTGCGGGACACGACCAGGGGCTCAGCCTAGATATACCCCCCACGGTATTTGACTGAAATCAACGACCATCCATCGCCATCACACTAGTCTCATGACCACCACAACCGCGCAGCCGCTACCTCACTGCGCGCTGCTTTTCTTCCGCTTCACAAAAGGACCCATCGCATGGCAATGAAAACCATCAGCGCGCACGGAACATTGAATGCCGGAATGGCAATCGAGGTGCAATGCGGTAACCACCGCCTGATCATGGACCAGCCAAAGAGCGCGGCGGGCCAAGACCTCGGCCCGACGCCGCTGGAAGCCATTCTGGCGGCAGTGGCCGGATGTTTCGGCACCATCGGCCGCTTCATCGCTCACCAGCAGAAGATCGAACTGCGCGGCATGCGCTTCGAGATCGAAGCCGATTACGATCCCGCCGGACTGCTCGGACGCGATCCTGCTGTACGGCCGGGCTTTCAGGAGTTACGCATCAAGGTGGACATCGACGCGGATCTGGATCGGGCCGGCAAGCAGGCATTGCTGGAGCAGATCGAGCAGCGTTGCCCGGTAGCCGACAATCTCACCCACGGCACTCGTCTGGTCAGCGTCCTGCTCTGAAGCAACCCGAAACGAAAACGGCCCGTCACTTGACGGGCCGTTCGTACATCGCAGCCAGGGATCAGGCCGATAGTTCGACCAGCAGTTTGTTCAAACGCTGCACGTAAGCAGCGGGATCCTTCAGGCTATCCCCCGCCGCCAGCGCAGCCTGGTCGAACAGGATGTGCGACAGATCCGCGAAGCGATCCTCGTCCGGCTCGGCATCGAGCTTTTCGATCAGCGGATGCTGCGGGTTGATCTCGAAGATCGGCTTGGACTCTGGCACCTTCTGCCCGCTTGCCTCGAGAATCTGCCGCATCTGCAGGCCCAGATCCTGCTCACCAATGGCGAGAATCGCCGGCGAGTCGGTCAGACGATGGGAGACGCGTACCTCGGCGACTTCATCACCCAGCGCGCCCTTCAGGCGCTCGATCAGCCCTTCCTTGGTCTTGGCGATTTCTTCCTGAGCCTTCTTGTCCTCTTCGGAATCCAGCTTGCCCAGATCCAGGTCGCCGCGCACAACATCGGCGAACTGCTTGCCGTCGAACTCGGTCAGGTAGCTCATCAGCCATTCGTCGATACGATCAGTGAGCAGTAGTACCTCGACGCCTTTCTTGCGGAAGACTTCCAGGTGCGGGCTGTTCTTGACCTGCGCGTAGCTTTCGCCAGTCAGGTAGTAAACCTTGTCCTGACCTTCCTTCA
>DNMQ01000010.1 GCA_003488145.1 Pseudomonas sp. | reverse complement strand
ATGTTCGAGGCGCTGGCCAAGGAAAACATCAATATTCAGATGATTTCGACGTCCGAAATCAAAGTTTCGGTTGTCATTGAAGAGAAGTATCTGGAACTTGCAGTACGTGCGTTGCACACCGCATTTGAGTTGGATGCGCCGGCTGGCAATACTGCGGAGTGATTCGCAAAAGGCGCGCTAGTCCGCGCCTTCTGTCGTATTGGGCCGTGCTAAAAGGAACTTTAGGCTCCCGAGCGCGGGTCAATACCTGGTGAAAGGCTCTAGCTTCATGTTTTACGGGACATTTTCCGTATTTATCTTTGCAGACTGTTTACTGAACTGAATCCGTTTAAGGAGAAAGGAATGCTGATTCTGACTCGCCGGGTTGGAGAAACCCTGATGGTGGGTGACGATGTGACTGTCACTGTGTTGGGTGTGAAAGGGAACCAGGTACGTATCGGCGTCAATGCGCCCAAGGAGGTGGCGGTGCATCGCGAGGAGATCTACCAGCGGATCCAGAAAGAGAAGGATCAAGAACCAAGCCACTAATTTTTCTGTAATTTTTGGCTTTGCAAACGGGGTAAAGATGGGTATTATGCGCCCCGTGTTGCGGAGAGGTGGCCGAGTGGCCGAAGGCGCTCCCCTGCTAAGGGAGTACACCTCAAAAGGGTGTCGGGGGTTCGAATCCCCCCTTCTCCGCCATTTTGCATTCTAGGGTTCAGGGTTCAGGGTTCTCGCGGCAGCCTGCTTTCACGCAAGAAAGCGCCACGGCAAAGTGCTTGACCGTCAATGTTTACTCCCTATAATGCGCACGCTCAGCGCACTCATAGCTCAGCTGGATAGAGTACTCGGCTACGAACCGAGCGGTCGGAGGTTCGAATCCTCCTGAGTGCGCCACACTTCGAATGATCGGCAGAAATGCGGATCACTCAAGCCACCAGCGGTGATCTGGTCTAACAAGCACTTACGCACTCATAGCTCAGCTGGATAGAGTACTCGGCTACGAACCGAGCGGTCGGAGGTTCGAATCCTCCTGAGTGCGCCAACCAAGAGAAGGGCCTGCAGCGATGCAGGCCCTTTTTCGTTTTCGAGCGTTAGCGTCTGCCAAGAACGCAGCCGAACTCGTCGAAGCTGACGGTGCGTACCTGGCCGCTGCTGCTGCGAAAGCGCAGGCGTTCCCGCCCGTTGCTACTTGTGATGCTCTCCGGCCGTCCGAATGCGCTTTCGACGTCACTGCGAGTCATGCCGGTGCGGATCTGTTTGTTGATGATTGCGCTGCGCCGTTCGCTGCCGGTTACTCTGTTGCCGCAACCGTCATCTCGTTCGGCGACTATCGCCAGGCTTTCGCCTTCACTGCCGGCGGGGCTTTTCCTGGTCTTGAGGGTCGCCATTGGCACGGCTTTCCCTGAGCTGGGTGTTGGATTGGTTGCGCGCTGCCGTTGCTGTCTTTGGTTTTCCGGGCAACCTTGCTGGCTGAAGGTGACATGCCCGGATTGGTCGATGCAGCGAAATACGCTTGCTGAAAATGCGGGGGTGGATAGCAATAGCAGGCTCACACCTATGGACAGTGCTCTCATTCTCGTCCTCCATGACTGAACAACTGTCCATTCAGGCTACTCAATAAAAGCTGCTCGTACATTCGTGTCTCTTCGCAGCGTGAAGGCGTCGACAGAATGTCGGCTTCTCCGTCGCAAGCTTTTCTACATCTTTGACGCAGCCCTTGTGATGGCCGTGTTTGAGCGCGTCGGGCCGCTGATTGCGATGTTATGATGCCCGCATCTGCCCCTCAGGGTTTGTGGAACAACCTTTCTTTATGGACTTACCCAGTAGTCGTTCACGTTTCCAATTTGCCAATCACGTACTGATTGATTGATTTTCCCTGGCGTGCTCCCGGCCAGGGTGGAGTGCGCCATGACAGAAGTAGAAGCAAAAAAGCCCCAAGAGACCCTGCAGGATCGCCTGGCGCAGGTGGTCGATCTGCTGCAGCGCCGTCGCCTCGGTCAGGACGGCGATTACCGGCATGACGGCGAGCAGGTTGAGATCTACGACGAGAGTCAGATTCTCGCCGAGCTGCAACGCAAGCTCGACGAATTGCATCCTGCTGACGTCGCTCACATTCTCGAAGCGCTACCGCTCGAAGAGCGACTGACAGTCTGGCAACTGGTCAAGGCCGAGCGAGACGGCGATATCCTGCTCGAGGTGTCCGACGCAGTTCGGGAAACGCTGATCGCCGATATGGACGATCACGAACTGCTTGCCGCGGCGAAGGAAATGGACGCCGACGAGCTGGCAGACCTAGCGCCGGAGTTGCCGCGCGACGTCGTTCATGAGTTGATGGAAAGCCTCGATGCGCAACAGCGCGAGCGCGTGCGATCAGCGCTGTCCTACGAAGAGGATCAGGTCGGGGCACTGATGGACTTCGAGATGGTGACCATCCGTGAGGATGTCAGTCTCGAGGTGGTGTTGCGTTATCTGCGCCGCCTCAAGGAGTTGCCGGGCCACACCGACAAGCTGTTCGTGGTCGACTACGACGGTGTGCTCAAGGGCGTGCTCCCGATCAAGCGTTTACTGGTTAACGATCCGGACAAGCAGGTCGCGGAGGTGATGGCCAGCGATCCCGTCACCTTTCACCCGGATGAAGACGCCTATGACGCGGCGCAGGCCTTCGAACGTTATGACTTGGTATCGACGCCGGTCGTCGACAAGGGTGGCAAGCTGATCGGGCGTCTGACCATCGATGAGATGGTCGACCTGATCCGTGAGGAGAGTGAAAGCGAAGTTCTCAACATGGCCGGTCTGCGCGAGGAGGAAGACATCTTCGCCTCCGTCTGGAAATCCGTCCGTAACCGTTGGGCCTGGCTCGCGGTCAACCTGGTCACTGCATTTATCGCCTCCCGGGTAATCGGCCTGTTCGATGGCTCGATCGAGAAGCTGGTGGCCCTCGCGGCCCTGATGCCAATTGTCGCAGGCATTGGCGGAAATTCGGGTAATCAGACAATCACCATGATCGTGCGCGCAATGGCGTTGGATCAGGTGGGTACCGGTAATACGACCCGACTGTTGCGCAAGGAGGTCGGGGTTGGCCTGGTCAACGGGCTGGTCTGGGGTGGTGTGATCGGTGCGGTGGCTTGGTGGCTGTATGGCAGCTGGTCTCTGGGGGTAGTCATGACGGCGGCTATGACACTGAACCTGCTGCTCGCTGCGCTTATGGGCGTGCTGATTCCTATGACGCTGGCGCGCCTGGGGCGCGATCCGGCAATGGGGGCAAGCGTCATGATCACTGCCATGACAGACAGCGGGGGGTTCTTCATTTTCCTTGGATTGGCGACCATTTTTCTGCTGTAGCGGTACTTTTCGCGCTTTATTGGGGTTTGCCTTATTTCGCTGTTTCGGGCTAAGGTTCGGCCGTTTCGTGTGTCGCGAAACGTGTCCGAACCCACGCAGCGAATAACAAGCAGCTTGAGCTGCTGACAAGGGAACTCCCGATGACCCCCAGCCAACTCCTGCTCGAAGGCGTCGAACTCATGCTGTTCGGCNNATTCGCTTGATGTCCTACCTCGCCGGCCGCTTCGTCACTGAGCCGGCGCCTCGAGTAGCGGCCGCTCAGGTTGCGAGCGCTGAAACAGATGCGGATATTCTTGCAGCCATCCAGGCCGCGATTCATCAACACCGCGCGCGCCGCGGTTGACTCTGGAAAGGGAGTTCCTTCCATGACCATTGCTAAACAGCCGCTCGGCATAACCGATGTGGTGCTGCGTGATGCGCACCAATCCATTCTAGCCACCCGTGTTCGCTTGGAAGACATGTTGCCGATCGCTGCCAAACTCGATCAGGTTGGCTTCTGGTCGGTGGAAAGTTGGGGCGGCGCGACCTTCGATGCCTGTATCCGCTACTTGGGAGAAGACCCTTGGGAGCGCATTCGCGAACTCAAGAAGGCCATGCCCAACACGCGCCAGCAGATGCTGCTGCGAGGCCAGAACCTGCTGGGCTATCGGCACTACGCCGATGATGTCGTGGAAAAATTCGTCGAGCGCGCCGCTGTAAATGGCGTCGATGTCTTTCGCGTATTCGACGCTATGAACGATCCGCGCAATCTCGAAACTGCCCTGCGTGCCGTCAAACAACAGGGCAAGCATGCACAAGGCACCATTTCCTATACCACCAGTCCGGTGCATACGCTGGAGATGTGGGTCGATCTGGCAAAGCAGATCGAGGATATGGGCGCCGACTCGGTGGCGATCAAGGATATGGCAGGCATCCTTACGCCGTACATGGCGTTCGAGCTGGTGTCGCGCTTGAAGTCCAGCCTTGCGATTCCGATCCATATGCAGTGCCACGCTACAGCCGGCCTGTCGACGGCCGCCATTCTCAAGGCAGTAGAGGCGGGTATCGACAATGTCGATACAGCCATCTCGTCGCTATCGATGACCTACGGACATTCTCCGACGGAATCGGTGGTGGCTATTTTCCAGGGCACGGAGCGCGATACCGGCTTGAACCTGGAGCTGCTCGAGGAAATCGCGGCGTACTTCCGCGAGGTTCGCAAGAAGTACGCGAAATTCGAGGGCACCCTGCGCGGTGTCGACTCGCGAATCCTCGTGGCTCAGGTGCCCGGCGGCATGTTGACCAATATGGAAGGTCAGCTGAAGGAGCAGGGTGCTCTGGACAAGTTCGACGACGTGCTTGCTGAAATCCCTCGCGTTCGTGAAGACCTCGGCTTCATCCCGCTGGTGACGCCCACGTCGCAAATCGTCGGTACCCAGGCGGTGATCAATGTGCTGATGGGAGAGCGCTACAAGTCGATCACCAAAGAGACGGCAGGCGTGCTCAAAGGTGAATACGGTGCGGCCCCTGCGCCTTTCAATTCCGAGCTGCAGGCTCGTGTGCTGGAGGGGGCTGAGGTGATCACCTGTCGTCCCGCAGACCTGCTGCAGCCGGAAATGGATCGACTTACTGCCGAACTGAAAGGGATCGCAAAAGAGAAAGGCATCAAGCTCGCTACGGATTCGATCGATGACGTGCTGACCTATGCACTATTCCCCCAGATCGGATTGAAGTTTTTGGAGAACCGTGGAAACCCATCCGCGTTCGAGCCGGCGCCAACCGGGGGCGATCTACCACCGCGAGAGGCGGGCAAGCCGGAGGTCTACACCGTTGAAGTCAACGGCAAATCTTTCGTCGTACAAGTGAGCGATGGCGGCGATATCGAGGGCATCAAGCCTCTCGGCGCTGGTGGCGGCGCTACCAGCGCGGTGGCTGGTTCTGCCGCCGTGCCTGCCAGTGGTGAAACCCAGGCGGCGCCGCTGGCGGGCAACATATTCAAAGTGCTGGTGCAGCCCGGACAGTTGGTCCAGGAGGGCGATCTGGTGATGATTCTCGAAGCCATGAAAATGGAAACCGAGATCCGTGCGTTCAAGGCCGGCACCGTCGCCTCCGTCAGCGTCAAGGTGGGCGACGCGGTTTCGGTCGGTGACAGTCTGCTGAGCATCGGCTAAGGGGAGTCCCATGGAAAAGTTGCTCAAGCTGTGGCACGGAACCGGCCTGTACCATCTGGAGCCAGGGCAGGCGCTGATGATCTTCGTCTGTCTGGGGCTGATCTATCTGGCGATTCGGAAGGGATTCGAACCTTTGTTGCTGATCCCTATAGGGTTCGGTGGCATCCTGGCAAACATCCCGGTTGCCAACATGGGCGAGGGTGCCGGAATTCTGCATCTGTTTTATGAGGTAGGGTTACCGACCAGCGTCTTTCCGCTGTTGATCTTCATGGGCGTTGGCGCGATGACCGACTTTGGCCCCATGCTTGCCAACCCAAAGACCCTGCTGCTTGGTGCAGCGGCGCAGTTCGGAATCTTTGCGACCCTGCTAGGCGCTCTTGCTCTGACCGCTGCCGGGATTCCGGGTATGGAGTTCACGCTGCGCGAGGCAGCGTCGATCGCTATCATTGGGGGGGCAGACGGTCCAACGTCGATCTTCGTGACATCCAAGCTTGCCCCAGAGTTGCTCGGTCCGATTGCGGTTGCCGCGTATTCCTACATGGCCCTCGTGCCGCTGATTCAGCCGCCGATCATGCGTGCGATGACCACAAAAGAGGAGCGTGCAATCGTCATGACGCAACTGCGTCATGTCGGGCAGGTCGAGAAGATAGTATTCCCGCTGGTGCTCTGTTTGCTGGTCGGCTTGCTGCTGCCGGATGCCGCACCGCTGGTGGGTATGTTCGCCTTCGGTAATTTGTTGCGCGAATGTGGTGTGGTGGACCGCCTGGCGGATACTTCACGAAATGCCCTGATCAACATCGTCACCATTGCTCTTGGTCTAACAGTCGGTTCGAAGCTATCGGCCGAGGCCTTCCTGCAGATGAAAACCTTGGGGATTCTCGTGCTGGGTATGATTGCCTTTTGCGGTGGTACCGCAGCGGGTATTTTCATGGCCAAAGTGATGAACCGTTTCAGTGAGAACAAGATCAATCCGTTGATCGGTTCCGCAGGAGTCTCTGCTGTGCCGATGGCTGCACGTGTATCGAACAAGGTGGGGCTGGAGGCCAATCCTCAGAACTTCCTGCTGATGCATGCCATGGGGCCCAACGTGGCAGGTGTCATCGGCTCTGCGGTTGCGGCCGGGGTGCTGCTCAACTTTGTAGGCTAGTTGTATAGGCGCCTCTGCAACGGGGGCGCCTTGCTGCATCCAAGTTCTAACTTCTTATCGAGCGCGGATCTCGGGTCGACCATAGATTCGGCGCGACCTGTGTGTCCGAAGCACATTCTGTCTTGATTGGCTAGGATGATGATGAAGGGGTGAACTGATGCGGCTGGCTGACTTGTTGGCCGCCTGAGAGTGGCAGCCGGAAGCAGGGGGTAATCAGAGGCAGCATCAGCTGGAGCCAGTCACCTGTCTCCAGCTGGTGGCTGGTCCGAGGTCAATCTTCTTTGGCGAGCTCGGTGTCCTGAGCGATCAATGCAATGAGCGCGTTCTGCTGGCGGTGAGCTAGCTGGCGAAAGCGCTGCAGAAGCTCTCGCTCGTGAAGAGACAGCTCTGGGCTGTCGAGACGCATGCTCAGATCTTCATCCAGTGCGCCTTCCTGCAACAGGCTCTGCTCCAATCTGGCGATGATTTCTGAGTTCATGCTGCGGTGATGATTCCGCGCTACCTCGGCGATGCGTTCACGCATGCCGTCGGGAAGCCGAACAACAAATTTGTCAGCCGTACGGCTGGAATAAACTGCCTGTTTCATAGGGCGCATAATTAACCGGTTAGTCAGGTGGGCGTGCTGGCGTATTGCCGGGGTAGTCACCGGTCTGACAACCACCAGTACTCGCTGTTCCGTCAGCCAGGTTAAAAATTAGGAGACGGCTTCATGACGCCAATTGTACGTCGATATTCTGATTAGTAAAGTGCTCGTGCTATCAAAATGCCTTTACTGTGAACCAGTCTAATTATCGTCCGACTGTGGGGTCTTAGCGCAGCACTGGATCGAACTTGATCCTGCGTCCGATCATGAGTGCGATCAGGGATAAGCTTCCGAATATGCCAAGTCCTGCTTTGCACAAGGTATCCAAGGTCGCCAGGCTTTGGGGGGCCAAGAAGGCACCGTAGCCGCACGCTGCGGTAAGAAGCAAGCAAGTCAATGCAAATCTGGACATGAGTAACTCCTTTTGCGGAACCATCCGCGCTCAACTGAATCCCTTAGAACACCCAGCGTTGCGGTTGAGTGAGCACGCTCGCCTCGCCTGAGTTGAGGGTGGTGATCTGTGCGCGTTCCGAATTGCTCGTGCGCTGAATTGAGAACTGGGAAGAGGGCTCGTATCGCTGTTGCTGCGGTTCGGTGGATGGCAGCTGCGAGGCTGTCAGGGCGGCAAATGTAAAGCCTGTAGTAAGAAGAAAAGCCGACTTGATCATGAGCGTTATCCTTCGCGTCACGTTAACTTTGCCTAGCTATTGCAGTAGCTGTGCCAAAGTTTATCTGGATAAAAACTGTTATAAATCAATAAGTTGGCGTTGTGGTGGGGCGAGTATTGCTTGCGCTTTGCACGGATGGCTAATAGCGGTCATGCAATTTGCATTGCTATGTGTGAGAGGTGTATTCGGCTGTAGGAGGCTGCATGGCATCAGGTCTACGATGCGCATGACAAATCATGCTTGGCTCGTTACCATGCCCGCCGCGTGATGTCCCAGTAGCTCAATTGGATAGAGCATCCCCCTCCTAAGGGGAAGGTTGTGAGTTCGAACCTCGCCTGGGACGCCATAAGATTTCGCACAGCGATCACGTTCAGATAGCAAGGCTTTTGACTCGGCTGTGCCGCTTTTTCGCGACAAGCCTTGAGCTGAGCGGTAGTCTGGCAAGGCGCGCTGCGCTGCGCGGCGCGTTAGCCGAACGGTGAGGCGGAATTGTCGCGGCGTGCGTCGCGTTGAAGCTGGTACACGAGCTTTTCAATCTGCCGTTGCGTCAGTCCGCTGAGGCGATGAAAGCGCAGCCCGCAGATCGAAGTTCCAGACTTTTCATCAATGGCCACGTGACGAAGCTCGACTTCCGTCTGGATCGCGCCAATTGGCAGCTTCGCGATCATCTCGTAGACCTGTCCCGTTTGAAGAATGGCCTGTTGGTCGCCCTTTAGGCTCAGCTTGCAGCCAGTAGCCGATATATCGAGCAGCCTGCCTTCCAGGGCTTTTCTTACTGTTGAGCCGCCGAGCTGCGCAGCGACGGCGATCTCTTTCAGCTGTGCGCGATAAGCATTGCGGCGCTGATGGTAAGTGAGCGTTGTCGGGGTTGGGATCCAATAGCAGCGAGCGCCATCAATTTCGCCGGTATGAACCTGTTGGTCGCTCGTCCAGGAGAGTCGTGCGCCTTCGTAGAATCCTTCGATATGAATCGGCTCGCCTTGCAATAGCAGTCTCTCGCCGTCATTGGGGATCAATTCGTCGAGCGCTATCCAGCCGGTTTCACGGTTCATTTCAACCAGAAAACTCTGGTAGCGCTGGTTGCGCTCATGGAAGCGAAGCGTGAGGGGGGTGTTGTTGTCGAGAAGGGGACGCAGATTGGCGTAAATCTCGAGTGGCGCCGTCAGTACCTTGGGAGGCTGCGGGCCTTCATCGCCGAGGAATAAGCTAGACACGGGCCGATGCTCTCCGGCGCATTGTTGTGACCATCGCGTTGCGTCCTTGTGGCGTTCTATCGTTCAGGCTTGGCTCAGAGGCCGTTGCGGCTTGTTCTTGGCGGAACCGCCACGATTGTCATACAGGCCGGGTGTATCGTCCTTGCCTTGGAGAATGTGCAGCATTCCGCCGAGGGCGCTTTGATTGGCTCGGATGAGACGGCCATTTCTTTCATTGGCGCTACGGCAGCGCTCAAGCTCTGTCTCCAGCGATAGCGCTCGCTCAAGGATAAGCGCACCGTCCTTCGATCTATTTGCGGCCGCTTCAAGTCCGGCGCGATCAGGCGTCAGCTGTAATCCCGCAAGCCACTGGCTACGCTGAGTGCCATGCTGCCCAAGCAGTGCCAGTAACGGCTGCTTCTTCGCTAATATCGCCTCTAGCTCCGCCAGATTGCGTTCACCCAGTGCGGTGAATTCTTGATCGATGAGTTCAAGGAGCTGGCGTGCGATGCCGATATCATCGGTTAGCTGCTCAAGCAGGGCTGTATCTTGCATTTCGTGCTCTGGGCTTGCTCGCGTGTATGTGTCGGCTCAGGTTCAGCGCTGGGTCTCGAACGCGAGCAGCTTGGATGCGACGCGTTGGCTATCAACCTGGTAGGAGCCATCAGCGATCGCCTGTTTCAGCTTCTCAACGCGCTCCTGGTCCACTGCGGGCTGCTCGTTCAATTTGTCAGCCGCGTGCTGCAGGCGCTGGGCTTCAGGGCTCAGTTGAACGGTGTCGCTAGTGTTGGAGTTGACGCTGTCGGTTTTAGGCGCTTCGCTAGCAGGCCCTTGCTGGGTGCCGGCAGTACGCTCGTTGCCTTGTACGCCGCTGCGCCCGTTAGGGGCGTTCAGTGGACTGTTGGGCCGATTGAAGTCGATGACCATGATGCAAACCTCGAAGGAATCAGGACGCTTGCCATGTGTTCGGCAACAATGGAGGAAACTTTAGCCTTTTTTTCCAGCGAACACACTGGAAAACTGCGGCATGCGGACATGCTACATTGCCACTTCAACCTGGCCTGGGCCAGTCACTCGGGCCTTGATCGTGCGACCGGAACGTTGGTTCTTGACCGGGATCTGTTTGCCCGTAACGCCATCGGCCATCGCCTCGCCGGGCATGCGTACGCTTATCGAGCCCGACCTGGCCGTGATGACCACCTGATCGCCTTTGCGTACTACCTTCGCCATTTCCAGCTGATTAGGCGTGATGACCTGATCTGGCTGAGCCGGCCGTGTCAGCTTGTTACCCAGCGCCTCGTCGTGTCTTGTCAGGTATCCCTGAGTAAGGATGGACACATCCCGTTCGGCTAGCCTCACGTCGGCATCGGTCAATACTGTGCCGCGCAGAAGTGATTTGCTGGCGACAAGGACCTGACGATAAAGGCGGACGTGGCTAGGGATGAATACCGACCATGGGCTGCTGCCTTCGCAACTTACCCGTACGCTCACACGTCCTACAGGGATAGCGGTGCTGCCAAGGCTGGTCGTGAGAGTTTGATCGCATTGATTCAAGCGCAAACGAGGGTCCAGTCTGGCTACTTCGACCTCGTAGCGTGCATCGATAGCGCTGCGGCTCAAATACTCGCTTACTGTCTGCTCAAGAAACTGCTCGGTCACGTCGATAAGCTGCTGAGGATGTGACAAGGTTGACGCGTGGGTGAACTGAGAAAACACGCACAGCATTGATAGCAGCACATTTCTGTACGGTAGCCGGCCGCGCCGGAAAATGGTCATTTGGACGTTCATATCCCAACCAAAGCAAGGGGCGTGCCGCGTCCTCGGCCCCAATAATCTGCAAGCAGAGAGGAAGACTGGCATGGCCGGTGTACTGGATTCGGTTAACCAGCGTACCCAGTTGGTGGGGCAAAACCGTTTGGAGCTGCTGCTTTTTCGTCTCGAAGGCGAGCAGCTATATGGCATCAACGTGTTCAAGGTGCGCGAAGTGTTGCAGTGCCCGCGCCTGACCGTGATGCCCAAATGCGGCCGGGTGGTACGGGGCGTTGCAAGCATTCGCGGCAGCACCCTGCCTATCCTCGATCTGTCGCTCGCCACGGGCAAGTCGGCGCTGATGGATTTGCAGAATTCTTTCGCTGTCATCACCGAGTACAACAACAGAACGCTGGGTTTCCTGGTGAGCTCGGTTGAAAGGATCGTCAATCTGAACTGGGAAGCGATCCTGCCTCCGCCAAAGGGTGCAGGACGCGATCATTACCTGACGGCCGTAACTCACATCGACAACAAGCTGGTGGAGATCATCGATGTGGAAAAGGTGCTGGCAGAAGTTGCGCCGACCTCCGAAGAGGTGTCAGCTGATGTGGTCGATGACGATACCCGTGCCAGGGCGCTTTCGTGTCGCGTGCTCATCGTCGACGACTCGTCTGTGGCGCGTAAGCAGATTGCTCGTTGCCTGGAAAATATCGGTATCGAGGTCGTCAAGCTGAATGATGGACGGGAGGCCCTCAATTATCTGAAGCGAATGGCTGACGAGGGCAAGAAGCCGGCTGAAGAGTTTCTGATGATGATTTCCGATATTGAAATGCCGGAGATGGATGGCTATACCCTGACTACCGAGGTGCGGCACGATCCGCGCATGCAAGGTATGCATATACTCCTGCATACTTCCCTTTCCGGCGTGTTCAACCAGAACATGGTGAAACGGGCGGGGGCGGATGACTTCCTCGCCAAGTTCCAGCCTGATGATCTTGCTGCCCGAGTGGCTGAGCGGATCAGGCAGGCGGATGCAAACTGAGGCTAGTTCCTCTCTCATGATGGTGAGGCTTTGATTGGTGTCAGTCGATCTGGATTTTGAGCAGTTCCGGGTGTTTCTTGAAAAGACGTGCGGCATTCTGCTGGGCAGTAACAAGCAGTATCTGGTGTCCAGTCGGCTGAACAAGCTGATGGAACAACAAGGCATCAATACGCTGGGCGATCTGGTCCGGAGGATTCAGGCACAGCCACGTAGCGGGCTTCGGGAATTAGTCGTCGATGCTATGACGACCAACGAAACGCTCTGGTTTCGTGACACCTACCCGTTCGAAGTGCTCAAGAGTCGTGTGCTGCCAGAGATGCTCAAGACTGGTGCGGGGCAGCGTCTGCGGATCTGGTCGGCGGCATGCTCGTCCGGGCAGGAGCCGTACTCTCTGTCGATGTCCATCGATGAGTACGAGCGCAGCAATCCCAGTCAGGCGAAAACCGGGGTGCAGATCGTGGCTACCGAGCTGTCCGGCGCGATGCTTGCGGCGTGCAAGGCGGCAGAATACGACAGTCTGGCAATTGCTCGCGGCCTGTCCAGTGACCGCCTGCAGCGCTACTTCGATGTCAAGGCACCAGGGCGGTGGGCGGTAAAGCCCGCGATCCGTTCGCGGGTCGAGTTCAGGGTGCAGAATCTGCTCGACAGCTATGCCGCGCTGGGCAAGTTCGACATCGTGTTCTGCCGTAACGTACTGATCTACTTTTCCGCCGATGTGAAGAAGGACATTCTCAAGCGCATTCATGCGACGTTGCGCCCAGGCGGCTATCTGTTTCTTGGCGCCTCCGAAGCGCTCAACGGCCTGCCTGAGCTGTATCAGATGGTCCAGTGCAGTCCGGGAATCATCTACAAGGCGAAATAGCTGGCATGACGCCGGCGGCAGAAAACCGTCATGCAACATGGCGGGTGCGGCAAAAAAGCGGTAAAGCCTTGCCGCTTTTGACGCCCTCTAACCGAGAGTTCTCTGGTTAGCCTAATAAAATCAATGATTTGCGTTCAGTGGCATGAGCTTTGCTGGTGTTTGCGTAAGCAGACTTGTATCCGGCAGAGGGCCAGATCATGAGCATCAGTTTCGATAAGGCACTGGGTTTACACGAGAAGGCACTCGGTTTTCGCTCGCAGCGCGCCGAAGTGCTGGCGAACAATATCGCCAACGCCGACACGCCTAACTATAAGGCCCGCGATCTGGACTTCAGCAGCGTGCTTGCCGAGCAGTCCGCTCGCAGCCAGGGTGGGTTCGGGGTAACGCGGACTAGTGACAAGCATATTGCCGCCGAGGGGTTGGAGATTGCCGATGCCTCCTTGCGCTTCCGCACTCCCGCGCATCCCTCGCTTGATCAGAACACTGTCGATCTGCAGATCGAGCAATCCAACTACGCGAAGAACGCCGTTGACTTTCAGGCGAGCTTCACCCTGCTCAATAGCAAGTTCAAAGGGCTGATCAGTGCCCTGCGCGGCGAGTAAAGGAGTTTCCCATGTCTCTAAGCAGCGTCTTCAACATTGCCGGTAGTGGCATGAGTGCCCAGAGCACCCGTCTGAACACTATATCCAGCAACATCGCGAACGCCGAAACCGTTTCATCCAGCGTCGATCAGACTTACCGCGCTCGGCATCCCGTGTTTGCGACCGTGTTTCAGCAGGCCGGCGGCCAGCCCGACCAGTCGCTTTTCGCGGAGCAGGATCAGGCGGGCGTAGGTGTTCAGGTGTTGGGTGTGGTCGAGGATCAGGGCGAGCTGCAGGCGCGCTACGAACCCAATCATCCGGCCGCTGATGAGGCAGGCTACGTGTATTACCCGAACGTCAATGTGGTGGAAGAGATGGCCGACATGATTTCAGCCAGTCGCGCGTTTCAGACCAACGCCGAACTGATGAATACGGCCAAGACCATGTTGCAGAAAGTGCTGACGCTGGGTCAGTGATCGTTACGAGAGCGCATTCATGAGCACTACAAGCGGCGTTGGCGGTACCAGTTCGATACTCGAGCAGTACCAGTTCGGAGAGGATCGCGAGGTCAAGGGGAACGACCTTGGCAAGAACGAGTTCCTTGAACTGCTGGTTGCCCAGATGAACAACCAGAATCCACTGGAACCCCAGGAAAACGGCGAGTTCATCGGTCAGCTGGCGCAGTTCAGCACCGTCGAGGGTGTCGAGAAACTGAATTCCAGCATGGAAACCATCCTTTCCGGCTATCAGTCTTCGCAGGCGCTCCAGGCCTCGTCCCTGGTCGGGCGCAAGGTGATCGTGCCGGCCGACAAGGCCGTGGTCGATACCAGTGAAACCTTCAAGGCCAGCCTGGTCCTGCCGACGTCGAGCAGCAATGTGTTCGTGAACATCTACGACAGTACCGGCGCTGCGGTTGGTCGCGTGAACATGGGTGCGCAAGAGGCCGGGAACATCTCCTTCATGTGGGATGGCAAGGATTCCAGCGGCAAGGTCTTGCCGCCCGGCACCTATCGATTCGAGGCGCAGGCTACGTATCAGGGCGAAACCAAGGGGTTGTATACCTTGCTGCCGGCTAACGTCGACAGCGTAACCCTCGGGCAGAACGGCGGGGAGCTGATGCTCAACCTTGCCGGTGTTGGCAGCATCGGGCTTTCTCAAGTCCAGGTCATCGGACAATAACCGCCGGCACTTCGGCAAAGGAGCGATTCAATGTCCTTCAATATCGGTCTTAGCGGCCTGCGTGCGGCGAGTAAAGATCTCAATGTCACCGGCAACAACATTGCCAACGCCGGCACCGTGGGCTTCAAACAATCGCGTGCAGAATTCTCCGATGTGTATGCGGCTTCGATGGGGGTCAGTAAAAATGCTGTTGGTAGCGGTGTGCAACTAGCTAGTGTGGCGCAGCAATTCACTCAGGGAAATGTCAACTATACTCAAAATGCACTTGATCTTGCTATAAATGGGAAGGGCTTCTTTCAAGTTAGCAACAACGGAGCCTTGAGTTACACGAGGGCTGGTTATTTCGGAACTGATCGTGAAGGTTCTATAGTTGATAATTTTGGCTATAAGCTTCAAGGCTATACAGTAAATGCTGATGGAGTATTGCAAGATACTATTGGTGACTTGCGCATCCAGTCTGGCAGTCAAGATCCGAAGCCGACGTCGAATATTGAGCAGGTATTCAACCTGAACTCTACAAGCTCGACGCCAGTAAATGCGTTTGATCCTTCCGATCCGACTAGTTATAACTCATCGACTTCCACAAATATTTATGACTCGCAAGGCAATGCCCATGTGCTGACTCAGTACTTCATAAAACAGCCCGCGCCGGCGGCAAATTCATGGAGAATGGAGGTGTTGATTGATGGGAGAAATCCGTCAGATCCCAGTGGTACCTCACCTTATTCAATGGGCTTGACTTTTGATACGGCGGGTAAGTTGTCTGCTATAACTGATCTGGACACCCCTGCTACGACGCCTCCTACTCCGCCTCTATTTAATATAGTAGACGGTAAAGTTAATCTTATAAGTGCCACTGGTGTTCCGCCGGCAGGGGGTTGGGTTCCTGCAAAGATAGATAGTGAAACGGGGGCGTGGGCTTGGAATGGCGCGCTTGCAAATCAAGATGGTGGCGTCACTATGGATTTCCGTAATGCCACCCAGTTTTCCAGTGCGTTTGCTGTAAACAAGGTTAGCCAAGACGGCTATACGACTGGGGAGCTAGCTGGTCTTGAAATTGATGAAGATGGTCAGATCTTTGCTCGTTATACTAACGGTCAGTCAAAAGTGCAGGGCCGCATAGTGTTAGCCACCTTCGCCAATGAACAAGGGTTAACACCAATTGGTAAAACTCAATGGGTACAATCTTTCGAGTCCGGTGAGCCAGTTCGAAACCCTCCAGGAGTTGGAACTATGGGGGCTCTGCAGTCCGGTGCTTTAGAGGACTCCAACGTCGAGTTGTCAGATCAGCTGGTCAATCTGATCGTCGCCCAGCGCAACTATCAGGCGAACGCCAAGACCATCGAAACCGAAAGCGCGATCACGCAGACCATCATCAATCTGCGGTGATAGCCCGCGGCAAAGAACGGTTGCCGCTGACGGCATTATTCCGCCGCTCCTTTCGAAGAAGGCCCGTAAGGGCCTTCTTCGTTTCTGTAAAAGCTATATAAATCAGCTTCTTAAGTTCTCCTTTCGGTGATGGCACGCGCCTTGCATTTTTCATCTGCAACAGAATCGTAAGTGTCAAACTCGCGTCTCGGAGATGTCGATGGACAAGATGCTCTACGTGGCCATGACCGGTGCCAGCCAGAATGCGCGGGCCCAGCAGGCCCATGCCAACAATCTGGCGAATATTTCCACCACCGGCTTTCGCCGGGATTTCGAGCAAGCCCGTTCGATGCAGGTCTTTGGCGACAGTCATCCTGCGCGGGTGTATGCGATGTCCGAGCGTCCGGGCACCGACTTCACGCCGGGCACCTTGCAGGAAACCGGTCGTGATCTTGATGTCGCCGTCGAAGGCGAGGGCTGGATTGCGGTGCAGGCGCCAGATGGCAGTGAGGCCTACGTCCGCACCGGCAGCCTGAATATTGACGTGCTTGGCATGTTGCGTACCGCAGACGGTATGCCGGTGCTGGGCAATGGTGGGCCGATCGCGATTCCGCCGGAAGAGAAGGTGGACGTCGGCAATGACGGCACCATCAGTATTCGCGCGCTGGGCGAGGACCCGAACGTTGTGGTCACCGTGGATCGCATCAAGCTGGTCAACCCTGATCCGCAGCAGCTGGAAAAGGGCACTGATGGCCTGATTCGGCTGAAGGATGGCCAGCCTATCGAGCCTGACGCGAACGTACGGGTCGTCTCGGGTTTTCTCGAGGCGAGCAATGTGAATGCGGTATCCGAAATGACTTCCATCCTGGCGCTGTCTCGCCAGTTCGAACTGCACGTAAAGATGATGCGCACCGCCGAAGATGACGCGGCTGCCATGGCGCGCGTACTGCAACTCAGCTAATAGCGTGGCGCCGGCGGCGCACGAGGAGAAAGCTCATGCTTCCAGCACTTTGGGTCAGCAAGACCGGACTGTCCGCCCAGGACATGAACCTGACGACCATTTCCAACAACCTGGCCAACGTGTCCACCACCGGCTTCAAGAAGGACCGCGCCGAGTTTCAGGATCTGCTCTATCAGATTCGTCGGCAACCAGGCGGTCAGTCCAGCCAGGACAGCGAATTGCCCTCCGGCCTGCAGCTGGGTACCGGTGTGCGCGTCACCGGCACGCAAAAAATCTTTACCACCGGCAGCCTGCAAACCACTGAGCAGCCGCTGGACATGGCCATCAACGGACGCGGTTTTTTCCAAGTACTGCTGCCCGATGGCACGGTTTCCTACACCCGTGACGGTAGCTTCCACCTTAGTTCGGACGGCCAGCTGGTGACTTCCAACGGTTATGCGCTGGAGCCGGCCATCGTGGTACCGCCGGAAACTCAGACTTTCACCGTGGGCGAGGACGGCACTGTCTCGGTGACCACCGTGGGCAATCCGCAGCCGCAGATCATCGGCAACCTGCAGACGGCCGACTTCATCAACCCGGCAGGTCTTCAGGCGATGGGCAGCAACCTGTTCCTGGAAACTGCCGCCAGTGGTGCACCGCAGGTGAGTACGCCGGGCCTCAACGGTTTGGGCACGGTGCTGCAGAACACCCTGGAAAACTCCAACGTCAGCGTCGTTGAGGAGCTGGTGAACATGATCACCACTCAGCGCGCCTACGAGATGAATTCCAAGGTCATTTCCACCGCGGACCAGATGCTGTCGTTCGTGACGCAGCAGCTCTGATCGCGGGTTTGCCGTTGTTTGCGGGTAGGCACCACGTCCCCCCGCTGTAGTTTCGATGGCCTGTCATGGCTTGAGGTATTTATGAGCCGTTTGCTGATCGTTGTGTCGATGTCGTCCGCCCTGGCGCTGGCCGGATGTGTTGCTCCTGCGCCGAAACCGAACGATCCGTACTACGCGCCGGTGCTGCCACGCACGCCGTTGCCGGCTGCGCAGAACAATGGCGCGATCTACCAGGCGGGCTTTGAAACCAACCTCTACGACGACCGCAAGGCTCATCGGGTTGGTGACATCATCACCATTACCCTCAACGAGCGGACCCAGGCCAGCAAGAACGCGACGTCGAAACTCTCGAAGGACAGCAGCGCGAACATAGGTCTCGGCTCGCTGTTTGGCGGCGCGGTGTCCATGGCCAACCCTCTGACCGGCAACTCGATGAACCTGGGAGCCGAGTACGAGGCGTCGCGCGACACCTCCGGCTCTGGCCAGGCAGGGCAGAGCAACAGCCTGTCCGGCTCCATTACTGTCACCGTTTCCGAAGTGCTGCCTAACGGCATCCTTGCCGTGCGCGGCGAGAAGTGGATGACGCTCAATACCGGTGACGAACTGGTGCGTATCGCAGGTCTGGTTCGCGCGGACGATATCTCCACCGACAACACCGTGCCGTCCACCCGTATTGCCGATGCGCGCATCACCTACTCGGGCACCGGCGCCTTTGCCGATGCCAGCCAGCCGGGCTGGCTCGACCGTTTCTTCATGAGCCCGATGTGGCCCTTCTGACCGGAGCTGATGCCATGTGGAAAAAACTGCTTCTGCTCGCGGGTTCACTCATGCTCTGCAGCGCTGCTCAGGCCGAGCGGCTGAAGGATGTCGCGACCATTCACGGTGTGCGCAGCAACCAGCTGATCGGCTATGGCCTGGTCGTTGGCCTGAATGGCAGCGGTGACCAGACCACCCAAACGCCGTTCACCGTGCAAACCTTCAACAACATGCTGGCGCAGTTCGGCATCAAGGTGCCGGCCGGCGGCAATATCCAGTTGAAGAACGTCGCCGCGGTGTCGATTCATGCCGAGCTGCCACCCTTCGCCAAGCCGGGGCAGACCATCGACATCACCGTATCGTCCATCGGTAATGCCAAGAGTCTGCGCGGCGGCAGCCTGCTGATGGCGCCCCTGAAGGGGATCGATGGCAACGTCTATGCCGTTGCTCAGGGCAACCTGGTTGTCGGCGGCTTTGACGCCAGTGGCGCCGATGGATCGCGCATTACCGTCAATTCGCCGTCGGC